>NZ_JBHYVB010000089.1:25764-42802 GCF_042750115.1 Streptomyces sp. NPDC059455 | reverse complement strand
GGTCTGGGGCGGAGCCCCAGTTGAGGGAAGGGGCGGGGAGGGGAGCAGTCCGCCGCAGGCGCCAAGATCCGCCGGACACCCCCTAGGACAGGACATACAGCGCGGGCGCCAGCAGACCCAGGAAGCCCAGGTCGTAGGCGTACAGCCCGAGCTTGCGGGCGCTCAGCCAGCGCCCCCGCAGCGGGCCCTCGCGCAGCTGGGCCGCGTGGAGGGCGGTGGCGGGCAGCAGGGTCAGCAGGGTCCACCACGGCCACCGGGTGGCCAGGCCCAGGACGCAGATCAACGTGGCCGAGGCCAGGAAGAAGACGGCCATGGCGGTCTTGTAGACCCGCGGCCCGGTCGACGCGGCCAGCGTGCGGCGGCCCACCGAGCGGTCCCCGTCGGCGTCGTTGACGTTGGAGTAGCTGCTCACCATGACCAGCCAGAGCCCCAGCAACAGGCCCACCAGCACCGCGGGGGACGACCAGTGCCGCTCCACCGCCAGATACGGGGCCAGCAGCCCGGCCGTGGTGGCCAGGCACAGCAGCGTCTCCGCACCGCCCCGGTGGTAGCTCAGCCGAAGCCCGGCCGAGTACTGCACGCTGAAGAAGAACCCGACCCCGTAGAGGAGGTACGCCACGGCCGGAGCCCGCCAGTCCAGCGCCCAGAACGCGCCGATCCCCGCGAGCGCCGCGACCGAGGCCGCGCAGGCGATGAACCGCACCGCCTCGCGCTCGGTGACCGCCCCGCTGAGCAGTGGCTTGCCGCGGATGTCGCGCTTGGTGTCGGCGGCCTTGTAGTTGCGGGCGTCGCTGCCGTTGCGGAAGCCCACCAGGTCGTCGGTGGCGCAGGTGCAGGTGACGATGCCCATGGAGCCGAGCAGGAACAGCAGCATCGCGGCGGTGGTCCCCGGGCGGTCGCGCGCCTGCGGGCTCAGGGCGAGCCACGCCATGCCCCAGCCGAAGTAGTTCTGGTACACGAAGATCTTCGACAGCCGGAACAGACCGCGCGCCACGTCCCCGCCGCGGCGGGTGCGCGCCGTCGTCCGGCTCTCGTCCGTCAGCGAGGTCACGGCCGTCCTCCCCGGGCCGGGGTGCGCTCCCGCGCCAGGCCCACATAGTTCTCGGCGAAGTTCCGCGCGGCGGCGGGAGAGCGCACCACGGCCTCGAGCCGGGCGTGCCGCAGCCGCTCGTCGAACACCCGGCCCTCCGTCGGCCGGTGCAGCAGCCGCGACATCCAGTCGGAGAACTCCTGCGCCTGCCAGACCCCGGGCAGACAGGCGGCCGAATAGCCGTCCAGCGGGCCGCGGTCGCCGGTTTCGTAGAACTCCCGGAAGGCCGCGGCGAGCACCTTGATGTCCGCCACGGCGAGGTTGAGCCCCTTGGCCGCGGTCGGCGGCACGATATGCGCGGCGTCTCCGGCCAGGAACAGCCGCCCGTGGCTCATCGGCTCGGTGACGAAGCCACGCAGCGCCACACAGCTCTTCTCCAGGACCGGCCCCTCGGCCAGTTCCGGGGCGCCGTCGATGTCCAGACGGGTGTGCAGCTCCTTCCAGATCCGCTCATCGGGCCAGTTCTCCACCGACTCACCGGCCTCCACCTGGAGATAGAGCCGGCTCACCGCGGGGGAGCGCATGCTGTGCAGCGCGAAGCCCCGGCCGTGCACCGCGTAGATCAGCTCCTCGGCGGCGGGCGGGGCCTGGGCCAGCACCCCGAGCCAGGCGTACGGATAGGTGCGCTCGTAGGTGGTCAGCGCGCCGGGCGGCACGGACCGGCGGGAGACCCCGTGGAATCCGTCGCAGCCCGCGACGAAGTCACAGGCGATCTCCACCGGTTCGCCCGCCACCGTGCAGCGCACGGCCGGTGTGTCCGTCTCCAGGCCCCGCAGTTCGACGTCGGGGACGTCGAACCACAGCCGCGCCCCGGCCTCGGTCCGGGCCCGGATCAGGTCCTTCACCAGCTCCTGCTGGCCGTACATATGGACGGTCCGGCCGGTCAGTTCGGTGAAGGGCATCCGGTGGGCGCGCGAGCCGAACCGGAAGACGAAGCCCTCGTGGACCAGCCCCTCACGGTCCAGCCGGTCCGCCAGACCGGCCTCGCGCAGGAAGTCCACGGTGCCGCCCTCCAGCAGCCCGGCCCGCACCCGCTTCTCCACATGACTGCGGCTCCGCCGCTCCAGCACGATCGAGTCCACTCCGGAGAGCCGGAGCAGATGGGAGAGCAGCAGACCGCCGGGGCCCGCCCCGACGATCGCGACCCGCGTTGTCAGGCGCTTCACGGACGCCCCCTCATCCCACGCTGACGGTGGGGGACTCGGGGGCCTCCTGCGGGCCCGCCTCCTCGGCCAGGCGCATGGCCTCCTCGATCAGGGTCTCCACGATCTTGCTCTCGGGGACGGTCTTGATGACCTTCCCCTTGACGAAGATCTGGCCCTTGCCGTTGCCCGAGGCGACCCCGAGATCGGCCTCCCGCGCCTCACCGGGGCCGTTGACCACACACCCCATCACCGCGACCCGCAGCGGCACTTCCATGCCCTCGAGACCGGCGGTGACCTGGTCGGCCAGCTTGTACACATCCACCTGGGCCCGGCCGCAGGAGGGGCAGGAGACGATCTCCAGCTTGCGCGGCCGCAGATTGAGCGACTGCAGGATCTGGGTGCCGACCTTCACCTCCTCCATCGGTGGCGCCGACAGCGACACCCGGATGGTGTCGCCGATGCCCTGCCGCAGCAGCGCGCCGAAGGCCACCGCGGACTTGACGGTGCCCTGGAACGCGGGGCCCGCCTCGGTCACCCCCAGGTGCAGCGGATAGTCGCAGGACTCGGCGAGCAGCTCATAGGCGCGCACCATGACCACCGGGTCGTTGTGCTTCACCGAGATCTTCAGATCGTGGAAGTCGTGCTCGGCGAAGAGCTCCGCCTCCCACAGCGCCGACTCCACCAGCGCCTCGGGTGTGGCCTTGCCGTGCTTGGCCATCAGCCGCGCGTCCAGCGAGCCGGCGTTCACCCCGATGCGGATCGGGGTGCCGTGGTCCTTCGCGGCGCGGGCGATCTCCTTGACCTTGTCGTCGAACTTCTTGATGTTCCCCGGGTTCACCCGCACCGCCGCGCACCCCGCCTCGATGGCGGCGAACACGTACTTGGGCTGGAAGTGGATATCGGCGATCACCGGGATCTTGGACTTGCGGGCGATCTGCGGCAGCGCGTCGGCGTCGTCCTGGCTGGGACAGGCCACCCGGACGATGTCACAGCCGGTCGCGGTCAGCTCGGCGATCTGCTGGAGGGTGGCGTTGACATCGGCGGTGACGGTGGTCGTCATGGACTGCACGGAGACGGGGAAATCGCTGCCGACCCCCACCGCGCCGACGCGGAGCTGACGGGTGACACGGCGCTTGCCGAGCACCGGTGGCGGCGCTGCGGGCAGGCCGAGATCGACGGTCATCGGAAATCCTCCTCAAGGCGCCGGACGCCCGGCGCACGGTCGGCCGCGATCCGCATCCGGATCGAGCGGGCCAGGTCTTCGGGGCTCAGGCCGCATTCGGCGAGGATGTCGGCGCGTTTGCCGTGGTCCAGGAAGCGCTGCGGAATCCCGAAACCGGACACCGGGGCCGGGACACCGGCGTCGCGCAACTCCTGGGCGAGCAGCGAGCCGTAGCCACCCACGCGCAGGTTGTCCTCGACGGTCACCACGAGCCGGTACCGCTCCGCCAGCTTGATCAGCGACGGGCCGACCGGTCTGAGCCAGGCCGGGTCCACCACGGTGACGCCCAGGCCCTCCTCGGTGAGCCGGCGCGCCGTCTCGCACGCCGTCGCGGCCATGGCGCCCACGGACACCAGCAGGACGTCGTCGCCGGGGGAGCGGTGCAGTACATCGATGCCGTCGTGCTGGTCGACGGCGGGGATGTCGGGCCCCACCGGGCCCTTGGGGAACCGGATGGCGCTGGGGCCGTCGGTGATCGCCACCGCCTCGCGCAGCGCGGCGCGCAGACAGGCCCCGTCGCGGGGCGCCGCGACCCGCAGGCCGGGCACGATCCCGAGCACCGACAGATCCCACATGCCGTTGTGGGAGGCCCCGTCGTCACCGGTGACCCCGGCCCGGTCCAGGACGAACACCACCGGGCAGGAGTGCATCGCCACATCCATCAGCAGCTGGTCGAAGCCGCGGCCCAGGAACGTGGAGTAGACGGCCACCACCGGCACCATCCCCGCCATGGCGAGCCCCGCGGCCGAGGTGACCGCGTGCTGCTCGGCGATGCCGACGTCGAAGACCCGGTCGGGGAACTCCTCGGCGTACCCCGCGAGCCCGGTGGGCTGGAGCATCGCCGCCGTCACCGCCACCACCTCGGGGCGCTCACGGCCGATCTCGACCAGTTCCGCGCCGAAGACCGAGGTCCAGGACGGGCCCGGGGAGCCCAGCGGTTCGCCGGTGGCCGGGTCGCCGGCACCCACCGCGTGGTGGTGGTCGCGCTCGTCGGCCTCCGCGCGCCGGTAGCCGTGGCCCTTACGGGTCAGACAGTGCACCACGACCGGTCCGCCGAACCCGGCGGCCTGCCGCAGCGCGGCCTCCACCTCCGCGATGTCGTGTCCGTCGACCGGCCCGAGGTACTTCAGGCCCAGGTCGGCGAAGAGCCCCTGCGGGGCCAGCATGTCCTTCAGCCCCGCCTTGACCGCGTGCAGCGCCTCGTAGAGCTTCGGGGTCTGCCGCAGCCGCTGCTTGGACCACTCCAGGAACCGCTCGTAGTCGGGGGAGGTGCGCAGGCCCGCCAGATAGGTGGCGAGGCCGCCCGTGGTCGGCGCGTAGGAACGGCCGTTGTCGTTCACCACGATGACGACGGGGCGGTCCGGGGCGCCCGAGATGTTGTTCAGCGCCTCCCAGGCCATGCCGCCGGTCAGCGCCCCGTCCCCGATGACGGCCACTACCGCGCGGTCGGTCTCGCCCCGCAGCCGGAACCCCTTGGCGAGGCCGTCGGCGTACGAGAGCACGGTGGAGGCGTGGCTGTTCTCGATGGTGTCGTGCTCGGACTCCGCCCGGCTGGGGTAGCCGGACAGCCCGCCCTTCTGCCGGAGCCGGTCGAAGCCCTCCCGGCGGCCGGTCAGGATCTTGTGCACATACGCCTGGTGTCCGGTGTCCCACAGGATGCGGTCCCGGGGGGAGTCGAAGACGCGGTGCAGGGCGATGGTGAGTTCGACGGTGCCCAGGTTGGGCCCCAGGTGCCCGCCGGTCCGCAGCACCTTGTCGATGAGGAAGTGCCTGATTTCCTTCGCGAGATCGGTGAGCCGGCCGGCGTCCAGGTGCTTGAGGTCGGCGGGACCGTGGATGGTCTCCAGCAGTGTCATCCGGGTTTACTCCCTCCGCGTCGTTGCCGCCGGGTGCGGTCGCTGTCGGTGCCCATCGGCTGTCCTCAGGCGCTCCGGTAGGCGACCTCGTGGGCCATGGCGGCGAGTTCCTCCCGCCACTCCGGCTCCACCGGGGCCTCGGCGATGGCGCGGCAGGCCCGCTCGACGAGTCCGTCGATGTGCTTCTCGACGTCGTCGCGCACACCCGTCTCGATCAGCAGCTGCCGCAGGTGGTCGGCGCCCCGCAGCCGAGCGGGCACCAGCTCCCTGATGTGCGCGTTGCGCTGGATGGCCAGGGCCATCAGCAGCGTCATCTTGTGCTGCTCGAAGTC
This sequence comes from Streptomyces sp. NPDC059455, assembly GCF_042750115.1. Lineage (NCBI taxonomy): Bacteria > Bacillati > Actinomycetota > Actinomycetes > Kitasatosporales > Streptomycetaceae > Streptomyces > Streptomyces sp. NPDC059455. The sequence continues at coordinate 37,157 of NZ_JBHYVB010000089.1, read as the reverse complement.
CAGACCGCTCGGCTTGCCGGTGACCTCGGAGTCCCCGAAGGCGTCCAGCAGGTCGTCCCGCAGCTGGAACGCCTCGCCGAGCGCCGCCCCGTACTCCTCGAAGGCCGGCGCCGCGTCGGCGCGGCCGGCCACCGCGGCGCCCAGGACCAGCGGACGGTGGATGGTGTAGCGGCCGGACTTGGCGATGGCGATCCACCGCGAGGTCTCCGGGTCCGGCTCGAACTCCACGGACGCCGCGACGTCCATGTACTGGCCGATGATCAGCTCCGAGCGCAGCAGATGCCACTCGGCGGCCACCGCGGGCCCCACCTCGGCCATGATCTCGTCGGAGTAGACCAGGGCCAGATCGCCCGCGAGGATCGCCACGTTCTCCCCGAAGCGCTCCGCCGTGCCCTGCCATCCGCGCTCGCGGTGCAGCGCGGCCTGGCTGGTGTGCACGGTCGGCGCGCCGCGGCGCACCGCGGACTCGTCCATCACATCGTCGTGGATCAGCGCACAGGCGTGGAGCAGCTCCAGCGCGGCGGCGACGGGGATGACCTGGCCGTCCTCCGGATCGCCGCCCGCGGCCAGATAGCCGCTCAGGCAGAACGCCGGGCGCATGCGCTTGCCGCCCGCGTTGACCAGGTCGGCGATCGCGTCGATGGGGACGCTGGAGCGGGAGTCGAGACCGTGCCAGCGCTCGTACTCCGTGGACAGGAAGGCGTGCAGCCGCTCCTCGACCCGGGGCAGCAGGCTCATCAGCGTCCGGCGGGCGGTGGTGGCCGGGGCCGAGGCGGGGCGGGGGGTCGCCATCGTATGGACCGTCACTTCGTCCTCCTAGGGGTTCCGGCCGGTGCGTCCGATGGGACCTGCGACCAGGCGTCGTCGAGCCGTTCCCGGTCGTCGGACCGGATGCCGTCGGTGAGCGACAGGGGCATGGAGAAGACCACGTCCTCGACGGCCGTGGACTCGATGTCGACCTGGTCATGGCCGAACTCGGCCAGCCGGTCGAGGAGTTGGTGGACGAGGGCGTCCGGGACGCTGGCGCCGGAGCTGACGCCGACGGTGGTCACGCCCTCCAGCCAGCCGCTGTCCAGCCGGGAGACGTCCGGGACCAGCCGGGCGGGGGTTCCGGCGTCGCGGGCGACATCGACCATCCGCTGGGAGTTGCTGGAGTTCTCCGAGCCGACCACCAGCACCAGATCGGCCTGCTCGGCGAGGGACTTGATGCCGTTCTGCCGGTTCTGGCTGGCGTAGCAGATGGTGTCGGTGCCGGGGCCGGCGATGTCGTCGAACCGCTCGGTGAGGGCGCGGACGATGCCGGCGGTCTCGTCCACCGACAGGGTGGTCTGGGTCAGATAGGCCACCGGGGTGTCCCGGGGCAGGTCCAGCCGTTCGACGTCCTCGGCGGTTTCCACGACCAGGGTTTCCCGCGGGGCCTCCCCGCGAGTCCCTTCCGTTTCCTCGTGTTCCGCATGTCCCACGAGCAGCAGTACCCGGCCTTCCCGGACCACTCGGCGCGCCTGCTGGTGCACCTTGGCCACCAGAGGGCAGGTGGCGTCGATGACCTGCAGATCTCTGGTGGACGCGGCGGCGCGGACGGCGGGTGAGACACCGTGTGCGGAAAAGAGGCACACGGCCCCTTCGGGAACGTCGTCTTCCGATTCCACAAAGCGTGCGCCCTTGCGCTCCAGGAGGCTGACGACGTAGTGGTTGTGAACGATCTGTTTTCGAACATAAATAGGCGGGCCGTATACCTCAAGCGCCCGCTCGACCATGGCAATGGCGCGGCGGACACCCGCGCAGAAACCGCGGGGTTCGGCGAGGATGACGCGTTTGCGGGGCGCTCTCGTATCGGGCTGGGAGGTCTTCGTGCTTAAGCGCATGACGTATTGCTCCAACGCCGGCTTGCGGCTCGGATGAGAATGGGTGCGTCGCTGTGCGGCCATGCCGCCCTAGGCGGACATGGCTTTGTCCTGGCGTTTGTGGATGGCTGTCGAAGCATCGGCGGCCCAGCGGTCAGCAATTGCTCACATGGCCATGAAGGCGTGTCTGACCTGGGGAAATACCGAGATAGCCACTGCCAGGAGGCAGGGCGTTAAGGACGGTCTCCGGAAGCCGGCGCTCGGAGACGACGCGATGGAAGAGACATTCACTTACCCCCGTAAGTCTCATGTGATTTCTACGCCATCCGTTGCGGTGCCCCCACGGGATAAGCGCAGGCCGAAAACACTATAGAAGGCGAGTCTGAGTGCAAGTCTTACGCATGTGACCTTCGTCACGTTCCGAAATGTCGGCGGAACTGTCGCTTACGGTTACGCCCTATTGCTAAGCTCCCTGCCGCGTTGAATCGACCGTGTCGTCGGCTGCGCAACGGGGGCTCTGAGCCGGAAATTCCGGCAGTAACCGCTGGTAATCCCTTCCGAGTGATGAAGAAATTCACTCGAAGGAGTGACGGACGTATATCCATCATTTCTATCTCCGCTGGTCGCGGTTTTGCGACCGGGAGCGGACGCGTCTGTTTCCTCGGTTCCGTCGACCCGTCCGGCCCGCCGGTTCGGGGGTCCCCACGGGTGTCCCGCGCCGCCTCGGCGCTTCAGCAGGATGTGTCCGGCTCGACCAGTGGAGGCTTCCTACATGACCGCTCCCGGCCCGACCGCGGAGAAGGTGACCGCTCAGCAGCCGCCGTGGCCCGACCCGGACCGGCTCGAGGAGATCCGGCACGCCCTGAGCGGCCGCCCCGCGCTGATCCCCCCGGAGGAGACCGAGCAGCTCACCCGGCGGATGGCCGCGGTGCAGCGCGGCGAGGCCGCCGTCCTCCAGGGCGGGGACTGCGCCGAGCTGTTCGCCGACGCGGCGCCGCGGGTGGTGCGGCGCAAACTGGGGCAGCTGCGCGAGCTGTCCACGGCGATCCGCACCGGTCTCGGCCTCCCGGTGGTGACGATGGGCCGGATCGCGGGCCAGTACGCCAAGCCCAGATCGGCGCCGTACGACGTGCTCGCCGACGGCGGCCGGTTACCCGTCTACCGGGGAGACGCGGTCAACGGCGCCGCCGCCGATCCGCGCGCCCGGATCCCCGACCCGGACCGGCTGCTCACCGCCTACGACCGCGCGGCCGCCGTGCTGTCCACGATGCGAAACGAACAGACGGCACACGACGACGCCGAGCGGATCTACGCCTCCCATGAACTGCTGCTGCTCCCCTACGAGCTGCCCCTGATCCGGGCGGCCGCCGACGGCGGCTTCGCCTCATCCCTCCACTTCGGCTGGATCGGCGAGCGGACCAGGGACCCCGAGGGCCCGCACATCCGGCTGGCCGCCTCGGTCCGCAACCCCGTCGGCGTCAAGGTCGGTCCCTCCGCGACCCCCGCGGACCTCGTGCAGCTGGCCCGTCTGCTCAACCCCGAGCGCCGGCCCGGCCGGCTGGCCCTCATCGTGCGCATGGGCGCGGACCGGATCGGCCGGCTGCTGCCGCCGCTGGTCGAGGCGGTCGCGGAGACCGGGATCCCGGTGGTCTGGCTGAGCGACCCCATGCACGGCAACACCATCCGTTCCGGAAGCGGTCACAAGACCAGAGCCCTGTGGGCGATCCGTGACGAGATCGCCGCGTTCCACCGGATCCTGCGGGACCGCCGTCAGTGGCCGGGCGGGCTGCACCTGGAGATGACGCCGGAACCGGTCACCGAGTGCGTCGCGGAGGCCGCGGACGCCGGGGCCGCCGCGTTCCCCCGGTTCCGGTCCCCCTGTGACCCCCGGCTGAACCCCGAGCAGGCCGCCGAAACGGTCCACGCGTTCACCTCGCTGCTCCGCGCGGGGTGAACCGTGCCGGTCATCAAGAGTTCCGATAGGTTCGAGGTTTCGATGCGCACGCTGCTGGTAGACAACTACGACTCGTTCACCTACAACCTGTTCCACTACCTGGCCGAGGTGGGCGGCGGGGAGCCCGAGGTGATCCGGCACGACGACCCCGGCTGGAAGCCCGAGATGCTGCGGGACTTCGACAACGTCGTCATCTCCCCCGGACCCGGCAGCCCCGAGCGCGCGGCCGACTTCGGCGTCTGCCGCGACATCGTCCTCGAAGGCGCCCTGCCGCTGCTCGGCGTCTGCCTGGGCCACCAGGGGGTGGGCCTGCTGAGCGGCGCCCGGGTGGTCCGGGCCCCCGAGCCCCGGCACGGCCGGCTGTCCCGGGTGACCCACGACGGCACCGGCCTCTTCACCGGGCTGCCCAGCCCCTTCGACGTCGTCCGCTACCACTCGCTCACCGTCACCGACCTGCCCGAGGAGCTGCGGGCCACCGCCTGGACCGAGGACGGTGTGCTGATGGGGATCGCCCACCGCGAACGGCCCCTGTGGGGCGTGCAGTTCCACCCCGAGTCCATCTGCACCGAGCACGGCCGGCTGCTGCTCGGCAACTTCGCCGGCCTCACCCGGTCCTGGCAGACCCGCCAGGGAGTGGAACCGGCGGCGCGGCGGCGCGGCACCCGCTCCTCCCGCCGCGGCGGCGCGGAGCCCACCGCCGCGCCGCTCGCCACCCCGCGGTCGCTGCGGGTGCTGGTGGAGACCCTGCCCACCCGCTGGTCCGACGAGGTCGTCTTCGACCGGCTCTTCCGCGCCGACGGACACGCCTTCTGGCTGGACAGCAGCGCCACCGGGGGCGAGCGCGGACGGTTCTCGATGATGGGGGACGCCTCCGGGCCGCTGGCCCGGGTGGCCACCGCCGACACCTGGGCGGGCACGGTCACCGTCACCGCGGCCGGCTCCCGCGAGGTGCTGCACGAGGAGTTCCTGACCTGGATCGAGCGAGACCTGCGCGCCGCCCGGGTCCAACTGCCCCCGCTGCCCTTCGACTTCGCCCTCGGCTGGACCGGATACCTCGGGTACGAGCTCAAGGCCGAATGCGGCGGTGAGCGGACCCACCGCTCCTCGGAGCCCGACGCCGCCATGGTCTTCGCCGACCGCGCCGTGGTGTTCGACCACGAGACCTCGACCACCTATCTCCTCGCCCTGGCGGAGGAGGGCGCGGAGCGGGGCGGCGAGGAGCAGGCCCGGACCTGGCTGCGCGGGACCGCCGAGCGGCTGGCGGAGCTGGCCGGGCGGGAGCCCCGCCGCACCCCGCTCACCACCGGCCCGGACGAGGTACGGCTGCGCCATGACCGGGAGCGCTACCTGGAGATGATCGCCACCTGCCAGGAGCTGATCACCGCGGGGGAGACCTATGAGGTGTGCCTGACGAACATGGCCGAGGCCGACGGCCCGGTGGACCCGTGGGCCGCGTACCAGTATCTGCGCCGGCTCAGCCCCGCGCCGTTCGCCGCCCTGCTCCGCTTCGGCCCGCTGTCCGTGCTGAGCACCTCGCCCGAGCGTTTTCTGCGGGTCTTCCGGGACGGCACCGTGGAGTCCCAGCCGATCAAGGGCACCCGGCCGCGCGGCGGCTCCCCGGCCGAGGACGAGCTGCTGCGGGTGGACCTCGCGACCAGCGAGAAGGACCGCTCCGAGAACCTGATGATCGTCGACCTGGTGCGCAACGACCTCGGCCGCACCGCGGAGATCGGCTCGGTGCGGGTGCCCAGGATATTCGACGTCGAGACCTATGCGACGGTCCATCAGCTGGTCAGCACGGTACGCGCCACCCTGCGGCCGTCCACCTCCGCGGTCGAGGGCGTGCGCGCCGCCTTCCCCGGCGGATCGATGACCGGCGCGCCCAAGATCCGCACCATGCAGATCATCGACGATCTGGAGGCCGGGCCGCGCGGGGTGTACTCCGGCGCCATCGGATACTTCTCGCTGTCCGGGGCGTGCGATCTGAGCATCGTGATCCGCACCCTGGTGGTGACCCCGGACCGGGTCCGGTACGGGGTGGGCGGGGCGATCGTGGCGCTGTCCGACCCGGACGAGGAGTTCGAGGAGACGGCCGTGAAGGCGACCCCGCTGCTGCGGCTGCTGGGCGCGGAGTTCCCCGGCCGGGTGGGCACCGAGACGGCGGCCGCCCACTGAGAGCCTGTGTCATATCCCCGGCCGGGCGTGCGGCGTCTGGCACGCTCCCCCGGCTACCGCTGGGAGGTGCCCCCTCTCGCGGCGTTGCCGAAACGCCCATGTGGCTCCGCCACGAGGGCGCTCCGGCGCCTTGCGATCGCACGCTCCCCCAGCTACCGCTGGGAGGTGCCCCCTGACGCCGCACGCTGATCCGACCGGGGATATGACACAGGCTCTGAGCGTCCACCGCGGCCCCGGACAGGGCCTAAGCGCTTGCTCACTCTCCGTGTAGGGTGTGCGCCATGGACGCGGAGCCCAAGAACACCGGAGGCAAGGTCGAGCCCTGGGGCGACATCACCCCCGACGCCGCCCGGCGGCTGGTGAGCGCCGCCGTGCACGCCTTCGCGGAGCGTGGCTACCACGCCACCACCACCCGGGACATCGCCAGCCGCGCCGGAATGAGCCCGGCCGCGCTCTACATCCACTACAAGACCAAGGAAGAGCTGCTCTACCAGATCAGCAAGGTCGGCCATGAGCGGGCCCTGACGATTGTGGAGCGGGCGCGGGACAGCGAAGGCACCCCCGCCGAGCGGCTGGCCGACGCCGTCCGCTCCTTCGTCCGCTGGCACGCCGAGCACCACACGACCGCGCGTGTGGTGCAGTACGAGCTCGGCGCGCTCGCGGAGGAGCACCACGCCGAGGTCATCGCGGTCCGCAAGGCCACGGACGGGGCGGTGCGCTCGATCATCGAGGACGGGGTGAAGGCGGGCGTCTTCGACGTCCCGGACGTCCGTGGCACCACGGTCGCGGTGCTGTCCCTGTGCATCGACGTCGCCCGCTGGTTCAACGCCGGCGGGCGCAGCACCCCCGATGAGGTCGGCGACCTCTACGCGGGTCTGGTGCTGCGCATGGTGGGCGCCGGCGGCGGTCAGACGTAGTAGCGGACGATGGATTCCGCCACGCACACCGGCTTGTTGCCGCCCTCCCGCTCCAGGGTCACCGTCAGCGTCATCTGGAGACCGTCCTTGACCTCGGTCACCTCCACGATGCGGCCGGTGGCGCGCAGCCGGGAGCCGACCGGGACGGGGGAGGGGAAGCGGACCTTGTTGACGCCGTAGTTGATGCCCATGCGCACGCCCTCGACCCGCAGCAGCTGCGGGGTGAACGACGGCAGCAGGGACAGCGTCAGATAGCCGTGCGCGATCGTGGTGCCGAACGGACCGGCGGCCGCCTGCTCCGGGTCCACATGGATCCACTGGTGGTCGCCGGTCGCGTCGGCGAACAGATCGATGCGCTTCTGGTCGATCTCCAGCCAGTCACTGGGGCCGAGTTCCTCGCCGACCGCGGACCGCAGTTCATCGGGCGAGGTGAAGATCCTGGGCTCTGTCATGCGTGCCTCCCGGGCAACCACTCACTAAGCGACTGCTCAGCATGGTCGGCTGACCTGGGCCCTGTCAACGCGGCCCGCGCCGACGCGGCCATCGGCGAGCGTCGGTGATCGACGGAGGCCGACGGCGAATGTCGGTGATCGACGGAGGCCGACGGCGAGTGTCGGTGATCGAGGGCGAGTGTCGGCGGCCGTCGGTGATCGACCGCGGTCTCAGGGGGATTCCGGCGCGCTCGCCGGTCGTCCGGTGCTCAAAGGGTCCGACGAGCGCGCTCCCGGCCGGGGCGGCCGGGTGTCATACGGCGGCGTACCGGCTCATCCGGACCACGCGCCGTGCCGCCGCCAGGGCCTCGGTGGTCAGCAGCGGCAGCGGCACCACGATGCCGCAGTCCGCGCAGACCGGCCCGGCCGAGGGATAGCGGTCCAGGTCCTCGCGCCAGACCAGGCCCGGTCGGATGCATACCGGGCAGGCCGCCCCCGGGCCCGACTCCATCGCCGCGATCAGCCGTCGCAGCACATCCGCGAGGCGGTCGTCGGGATGGGCCGCGGGGTTCTCGCAGGGAATGATGTCGCATCCGCCCCAGGTGCGCAGATGCCAGTCGTCGACAGCGCTCGGCTGCCGGATGCCGAGAAGTTTCTCCTGCCTGCGCCGGGCGGCGAAGTCCGCCTCGTACGCGAGCCACAGTGTGCGGGCCTCCTCGAGCTCCTCAAGGGCGGTGAGCAGTCGTAGGGGGTCCGGCCTGCGATCCTCCGGGGTCATCCCGGAGCGGGTGCACAGATGATGCCAGGTCGCCCGGTGCCCGTACGGCGCGAACCGTTCCAGGCATTTGCGCAGCGATGTGCGCCGAGCGGTGATGTGTCTGCGTGGATTGCGAACCTCTCGGGCGAGTGCTCTGAAACCGGCCACTTCCTACCACCTCCGCGATTGCGGACCCGACTCGTTGTCGAATGGACGTAACGCAGCGCGATCCGGATCCATCGAATTCCCTGGATCTTCGCGGGCAGTCCTCATCCGTCCGCAAACGGAAAGAAGTTGACGCCCGCTCATCTTCCGAGCCGCTAATACCGCCGGTAACCTCCGTCCGACGGCAATCGGGAGGAGCGCACATGCGACGACGAACCCCCAGGCCCACCAGAACCCGCAGGCTCACCAGTACCGTGCTCGCCGCGGCCGCCGCGCTCGGCCTCGGCATCGCCCTCGCGGCCCCGGTGCCCCAGCCGGCCCGGGCGGAGCCCGCCGCGGCGGCCGCCACCGACTACTGCCGGGGCCAGTGCTCCGACATCCTCCCGCCGGGCGCCACCGGCAACGCCACCCTCGCCGACATCCTCGCCAACCGGGTGCTGGGCACCCACCCCGAGCACAGCACCGACCAGCTCGGCCCGTACGGCGATCTGGCGAGCGGCTACCCCACCCTCACCGACGACAAGCTGAACAGCTTCTTCAACGACTCCTCCTTCGGAGTCCCCGCCGACCAGGTCGCCTCCGTGACCAAACCGCGCGACGACGTCACGATCACCCGTGACAAGAAGACCGGCGTCCCGCACATCCAGGGCACCACCCGCGAGGGCACCGAGTACGGCGCCGGATACGCCGCCGCCCAGGACCGGCTGTGGCTGATGGACCTCTTCCGCCACGTGGGCCGCGGCGAGCTGACCCCCTTCGCCGGTGGCGCCCCCGCCAACCAGGGCCTGGAACAGGACTTCTTCCGCCAGGCGCCGTACACCGAAGAGGACTATCAGGCGCAGATCGACTACATCCTCGCCACCGGCGGAGAGCGCGGCCGCCAGGCGCTGGCCGACGCCCAGGCGTATGTCGACGGCATCAACGCCTACGCCAAGAAGTCCAAGGACGGCCGGTACTTCCCCGGTGAGTACGTGCTCACCGGCCATATCGACGCGATCACCAACGCCGGTGAGATCCAGCCGTTCAAGCTCACCGACCTGATCGCGCTCGCCTCCGTCGTCGGCGCGCTCTTCGGCAACGGCGGGGGCGGCGAGGTGGAGGGCGCGCTCTCGCTGCTCGCCGCCCAGCAGAAGTACGGCCTCGCCGAGGGCACCAAGGTGTGGGAGTCCTTCCGGGAGCGCAACGACCCGGAGGCGGCGCTGACCGTACGCGACGGCAGCTTCCCGTACGCCGGGAAGCCCGCCGCGCCCAAGGGCACCGCCCTGCCCGACAGCGGCTCGGTCACCCCCGAACAGCTCGTCTACGACCGCGAGGGCGGCGCCGCCACCAAGGCCCGCACCCAGGTCAAGGCCCCCAAGCAAGCCCTGGAGCCGCTGCGCGGCATCTACGACGACGGGGTGCTGCCCCGCGATCTGTTCAGCCGCAAGAAGGGCATGTCCAACGCGCTCGTGGTCTCCGGCAAGTACACCGAGAGCGGCCACCCGGTGGCCGTCTTCGGCCCCCAGGCCGGCTACTTCGCCCCGCAGCTGCTGATGCTCCAGGAGATCCAGGGCCCGGGGATCAGCGCCCGCGGTGCCTCCTTCGCGGGGGTCGGGATGTACGTCCAGCTCGGCCGGGGCCAGGACTACGCCTGGAGCGCCACCACCTCCGCCCAGGACATCACCGACACCTACGCGGTCGAGCTGTGCTCCCCGGACGGCTCCGCGCCGTCCAAGGACTCCACGTACTACCGCTATCGCGGCGACTGCGTGCAGATGGACAAGCTGGAGCGGCGCAACGCCTGGAAGCCCACCCTCGCCGACTCCACCGCCGCCGGCTCGTACCGGATGCAGGTCTACCGCACCAAGTACGGGCTGGTGACCCATCGCGCGACCGTCGGCGGCAAACCGGTGGCCTACACCATGCTGCGCTCCACCTACCGGCACGAGGCCGACTCCATCGTCGGCTTCCAGATGCTCAACGACCCCGGCTATGTGACCGACGCCAAGTCCTTCCAGAGCGCGGCACAGCACATCAACTACACCTTCAACTGGTTCTACGCCGACTCCCGGCAGACCGGCTACTACAACAGCGGGCTCAACCCGGTGCGCGCCGCGGACGTCGACTCCTCGCTGCCGGTGAAGGCCGAAACCGCCTATGAGTGGCGGGACTTCGACCCGAAGGACAACACCTCCGCCGCCACCCCGCCCGCCGAACACCCCCAGTCCATCGACCAGGACTACTACATCAGCTGGAACAACAAGCTGGCCAAGGACTACAGCGCGGCCGGCTTCGGCAACGGCTCGGTGCACCGCGGCAACCTCCTCGACGACCGGGTGCGCGCCCTGGTCCGCAAGGGCGGTGTCACCCGCTCCGCGCTCACCCGGGCCATGGCCGAGGCCGCCGTCACCGATCTGCGCGGCGAGGACGTGCTGCCGGAGCTGCTGAAGGTGGTGCGCTCCAAGCCCATCGACGATCCCCAGCTGGCCACGGCGGTACAGCAACTGGACTCCTGGCAGTCGGCGGGCTCACAGCGCCATGAGACCAGCGCCGGTTCGCACACCTACGGGCACGCCGACGCGGTACGGATCATGGACGCCTGGTGGCCGCTGCTGGTCGAGGCCGAGTTCAAGTCCGGCCTGGGCGACGGGCTCTACGACGCGCTGCGCGCCAATCTGACGGTCGACGAAGCGCCCTCGGCCGGGCACGGCCCCACCGGCTCGCACGCCGGGTCGTCCTTCCAGTACGGCTGGTGGTCCTATGTCGACAAGGACCTGCGCACGGTCCTCGGCGAGGACGTCAAGGGACCGCTGGCCCGCCCGTACTGCGGCGGCGGACAGCTCGGCGCCTGCCGTGACGCCCTGCTGACCAGCCTGAAGACGGCCGTGGGCAAGACCGCCGCCCAGGTCTACCCCGGGGACGACAACTGCTCCGCGGGCGACCAGTGGTGTGCCGACGCCATCATCCAGCGGCCGGTCGGCGGGCTCACCCACGACAAGATCAGCTGGCAGAACCGGCCCACCTTCCAGCAGGTGGTGGAGTTCCCGGCGCACCGCTGAGGCCATCAGGGGCGGGGGGGGGGGGGGGCCCGCCCCCCCCCCCCCAAAAACACCACCACCCCCAACAACAACCCACACCCACACAACACCACCCCCCAGCACAAAATAAAAA
>NZ_JBHYVB010000089.1:16560-25754 GCF_042750115.1 Streptomyces sp. NPDC059455 | reverse complement strand
TTTTATTATTCCCCCCCCCCCCCCCCTCTCGGGGTGGTGGTCGCGCCGCGCCGCCCGGGGCGCCCTCGGGGGGGGCGCCCCCCCCGGCGCCCCCCCCCCGCCCCTCAGTCCGCTACCCCTCTCCGATCCGGCCCGCGCGCAGCACCACCCGGGCCAGCTCCTCATGGCAGATGTCGCTGTGCGCCCCGGCCGGCGGCACACCGTGCCGGACCACCTCCGAGACATCGACGCTCACACAGCCTCCGTCCGGGAACGGGCCGTCCAGCGCCTCGGCCAGCTCCAGCCGCGGGCAGCCCGCCACCGCCTGGACGCCGTCGTACCCGATCGCCCCCCAGCGGATGTCGCCCGGCAGCAGCGAGGCATCGTCCCAGGACACCCGCGACGCCACCGGATACAGCAGCCCGAGCGCCGTGTCATGGCGCGAATGGCAGGACACCACCGGCCCGCTGACCCGGCGCGGGGCGTCGTGCAGCACCCCGCCGCGGTCGGCCGCGTGCGGCAGTCGCTCGGCGAAGGCGTAGTGCGAGAACGCCCCCTGGAGCAGGGTCACCGAGGCCACCGTGGCGCCCTCCGCCATCCCGGTCAGCGCGAACGACACCAGCCGGCCGCCGAAGCTGTGGCCGACCAGATGGAGCCGCGGCGCGGGCCGGAGGGCCGCGAGTGCGCCGAGCACCGGCCCGAGGCCCTCGCGCCCGACCGTGCCGGCCCGCCGCTTCATCACGTAGTACGTCCCCTGGCGCAGCAGCTCGTGCGCCCCGTCCCAGATGCCGCCGAGCCCGCTGTCGAAGAAGGCGCGGTCCTCCGCGTCGGTCTTCCCGCGCGCCTCGGTGAGCGCGGCGGCGAGCCGCTCACAGACCTCGGTCACGTCCTCCCCGAACATCGCCGGTACGCCGTCCTCGTCCGGCTCCGCGTCCGTGTCCGCCGCGTCCCCCGCGCCGCCGGACATCCCGCGGACCCGCACCAGACCGCGCACCAGCACCGCGAACTCGTCCAGCGCCGCCGGCCGTTCCGGCCGCTCGGCCAGCAGCTCCGCGAGGCGCGCCACGATCTGCTGCCGCCCCGGGAAGACCACGTCCAGCGCCCGGTGGGTGTCCGCGTCGAGCCCCGGCGGCGCCCCGGGCGCCTGTTCCCGGGGTAAACCCCCGAGCGACTCGTCGGCGAACCGCATCGACGGCCACACCACTCCCACATAGCCCGGCCGCGCCGGGCCCGCCTCGCCGAGCAGCCCCGGGAAGGGCGCGAAGAAGCGGTCGTACAGTCGTGTGGCCATCGTCCGGGTGTTGTTCCAGCCGTGCGAGAACACCACCAGATCGGTGAGCTCCTGCTGAGCGGCCTGTTCCAGCACCCGGTCCCGCTGCCGGGTGTCGACGTCCCCGTCCGCGTCGAATCTCAGCTCCCAGTACGGCCTTACGCTCATCCCCGTCATTGTTCTTTCCCCTCGGATGGTCCGATGTGCGTGCATCGTCCCAACTGCTCCGACCGCTGGCCATACGACACGCGTACGGTCGCCGTCGGACAATCGGCCAGCCGTTCGACTTACCCGGAATGGGACGGGCCGAACCTGGAATGCCGGGCTCCGTCACCGTCCGGTGATAGGGAATTCCCGAATATCCATCGGAAGAATATCGCCGCTGTACTCGGGATCAGTACATGACAAGGCGCTGCACTATGCTGCGAACGGAAACGTCATTGGGGTGCCGAATACTCTTCGAGCGGAAGGCCGGAATGCCCTTAAAGGATCGATGGCAGTACCCGACGGCGCTGCTGGACACCACGATGGACCAGCTCAGGACGTTGCTCGCGGTCCATGAGGCGGGCACCGCGCTGGGCGCCGCCCGGCTGCTGGGGCGGGAGCAGTCCAGTGTGCAGAAACAACTGGACACCCTGAACCGGAACTTCGGCGCACTGTGCGGAGAGCCGCTGGTGGTCAAACGGGGACGCAGTCAGAATGTGCTCTTCACCGCGACCGGGGAGTCGCTCGCCGGACTCGCGCGCGGCACCCTGGAGGACTGGCGGGAGGGGCTGCACGACTCCCGCCGCCGGCTCGGCAGCCGGCTCGTGGTCGGCTCCACCCGTTACACCCTCGGCTTTCTGCTGAATGCCGTGGAGCTGGTCACCGCGGAATTCGACGGCCGGGGCGTCGAGCTCAAGGTCGAGCATGTGCGCACCCGGGATCTGCTCCAGCGGCTCGACGCCAAGGAACTCGACCTGGTCTGCGGCAGCGTGCTCACCACGGCGGGCCACGACGGCAGGCTCGACGGCTTCGAGGTGATGGAGTGGCGGCGCAGCGGGCTGTCCCTGGTCACCAACATCGACGCCGAGGAGCTGCCCGGACCCTCGGTCCCGGTGAGCGAGCTGGCCGGGCTGCCGCTCGCGGTCTCCGCCGACGGCCTCATACCCGGCTTCCTGCGCGGCTGGTTCGGCGCCCGCTACCGCCAGGAGCTGCACATCGCGGCCGAGATCGACACCGTGCAGTACGGTCTCGAGCTGCTCTCCTCGGGGGTGCTGCGCGGCTGTGTGCTGGTCACCGAGGGCATCGGCGACGCGGTGGCCGACGGGCGGATCCGGGCCGGGGCCGGGCTGCGCACCCTGGAGCTGACCGATGGCATGGGGCCGGAGCTGGAAGTGCTGGTCGGGGTGTTCGTGCGGGCCGGGGAGCGCACCGCGCAGGACACCGGCCATCCGCTCAACGTGCTGTGGAGCGCGCTCGCGGGGGAGAACGCGCGGTGGCGCAGCGTCATGCGCAAGGAGCGCCCCGGCCGGTAACCCACCAGTCGTCGGTGGGTAACCCCTCGGCCGTCCGCGGCGTGGCGGATATGCCTCTTCCGTTTGCACATACCGACTGGTTAGTCTGCGCTGGGCGGAAGCCGATCCGAGCCGAGCCGAGCCGATCCGAGGAGCTGCGAATCGTGGGTACCGTGCGTGGGGCGCGTGTAGTGATCACCGGAGCGGGCGGCGGCATCGGCGCCGCCCTCGCCCGGCGCTTCGCCGCCGAGGGCGCCCGGGTCGTGGTCAACGACCTCGACGCCGCCAAGGCCGCCTCCGTCGCCCGGGAGATCGGCGGGATCCCCGTACCCGGTGACGCCTCCGGTGTCGTACCCGCGGCCCGCGAGGCGCTGGGCGGCTCCATCGACATCTTCTGCGCCAACGCGGGCGTCGGCCACGACGGCGGCCCCGAGGCCGACGATTCGCTGTGGCAGCAGTCCTGGGACGTCAATGTGATGGCCCATGTGCGGGCCGCCCGGGAACTGCTGCCCGAGTGGCTGGAGCGCGGCAGCGGCCGCTTCGTGGCCACCGTCTCCGCCGCCGGGATCCTCACCATGATCGGCTCGGCGCCGTACGCCGTCTCCAAGCACGCCGCGCTCGCCTTCGCCGAATGGCTCTCGGGCACCTACCGCCACCGCGGCATCGGCGTCCACGCCGTCTGCCCGCAGGGGGTGCGCACCGACATGCTCACCGCCTCCGGGACCGCCGGGGAGCTGGTGCTGGCGCCCTCCGCGATCGAGCCCGAGCAGGTGGCCGACGCCGTCCTCGCGGGCATCGACGAGGAGCGCTTCCTGATCCTTCCGCACCCCGAGGTGGCCCGCCACTACGCCTCCCGCGCCGGCGACACCGACCGCTGGCTGGGCGGCATCAACAAGCTGCAGCGCAAGCTCGAAGAGCTCGAGGCGGCATCCGGGACCTCGGGCTGACCCCGCGGCCCGGTCGCTCCCGTATCTTTCGTACCCCTCCGCCCGCCACCCTCACCCCCGTCGAGACAGGGCCGCACCCATGACCACATACCAGGACCAGCCATGGCTCGCTCAGCTCAATGAGAAACAGCGCCGGCCGATCGTCCCGCGGCCGAGTCCGCTGCACGCGTTCCGGGACGCCGTGCGCACCGCCCCCGACCATCCGGCGCTCGCCTACTTCGACGGACGGCTGACCTACCGGGAGGTCGACGAGCTCTCCGACGGGGTGGCCGGCCATCTCGCCGAACGCGGCTTCCGGCCCGGCGACCGCGTCGCGATCATGCTCCAGAACACCCCGCACTTCGTGCTCGCGCTGCTGGGGGCGTGGAAGGCGGGCGGTACGGTCGTCCCGGTCAACCCCATGTACAAGGGCGCCGAGCTCGCGCACATCCTCGGCGACGCCGAGGTGAGCGTCCTGGTCTGCTCCCGCCACGGCTGGGAGGACTACATACGCGACACGGCCGCCGCGTCCCCGGTGCGCATCGCGCTCACCGCCGACGCCCGCGACCTCCAGACCCGCGACGACGAGCGGGTGCTGCGCGACCAGCCCATCCCGGTCCCCGAGGACACCGAGGACCTCCTCGCCGTCGCCCGCGCCGGGGCCCGCCCGCCGTCCGTCCCCGCCCCCGGCGCCGATGACATCGCGCTGATCAGCTACACCTCCGGGACCAGCGGCACCCCCAAGGGCGCCACCAACACCCACGGCAACATCTCCTACAACGCCGACCGGCAGCACCTCCTCCACGAGCTGCCCACCGGTTCGACGCTCTTCGCACTGGCCCCGCTGTTCCACATCACCGGCATGGTCTGCGAGCTGTGCGCGTGCGTGGCCGGAGCCGGCACCCTGGCCCTCGCCTACCGCTTCGAGACCGGCGTCGTCCTCGACGCCTTCGCCGAGCACCGCCCCCTCTACACCGTGGGCCCCTCCACCGCCTTCATGGCGCTGATGGCCCACCCCCGGGCCACCCGCGACCACTTCTCGTCCTTCCGCATCATCTCCTCCGGCGGCGCCCCGCTGCCGCCCGCGCTGGTCGAGCGCTTCCAGTCCGGCCTCGGCCCGTATCTGCACAACGGCTACGGGCTCACCGAGTGCACCGCGCCCTGCGCCAGCGTCCCGCCCGGGGTCCGCGCCCCCATCGACCCGGTCTCCGGCACCCTCGCCGTCGGCGTCCCCGGCGCCGACACCATCGTGCGCATCGCGGACGACGAGGGGCGGGACGTGCCGTTCGGCGAGCAGGGCGAGATCGTCGTCCGCGGCCCGATGGTGGTCCCCGGCTACTGGCGGCGCCCGGAGGCGACCGCGGCCGCCCTCCCCGACGGGGAACTGCGCACCGGCGACATCGGTTTCATGGACGAGGGCGGCTGGCTGTACGTGGTCGACCGCAAGAAGGACATGATCAACGCCTCGGGCTTCAAGGTGTGGCCGCGTGAGGTCGAGGACGTGCTCTACACTCACCCCGCCGTGCGGGAGGCGGCCGTCGTCGGCAAACCCGACGCGTACCGCGGCGAGACGGTCAAGGCGTATGTGAGCCTCCGATCAGGGGCCGAGGTCACACCGGACGAGCTGTCCGCGTACTGTGCGGAGCGGCTTGCCGCGTACAAGTACCCCCGCGAGGTGGAGATCCTGCCCGAGCTGCCGAAGACGACCAGTGGCAAGATCCTCCGGCGGGAACTGCGAGGATGAGAGAGAAGAGGAAGAGAACGGGTGGCGACCATGGCCAGAGCGACGGACGGTGACGGACAGCCGGTGCCACAGCGGCTGCTGGCCGCTGCCACCCGCCTCTTCGCGGAGCGGGGCTACGACCGGACGTCCGTACAGGAGATCGTCGAGGCGGCGGGCGTCACCAAGGGTGCGCTCTACCACTACTTCGGCTCCAAGGACGATCTGCTCCACGAGATCTACGGCCGGGTGCTCCGGCTGCAGCAGGAGCGGCTGGACGCCTTCGCGGACGCCGACGCGCCGGTGGAGACGAGGCTGCGGGAGGCGGCGGCCGACGTCGTGGTCACCACCATCGAGAACCTCGACGACGCGACCATCTTCTTCCGGTCGATGCACCAACTCAGCCCGGAGAAGCACAAGCAGGTGCGCGCCGAGCGGCGCCGCTACCACGAGCGGTTCCGCGCGCTGATCGAGGAGGGGCAGCGGGCCGGGGTGTTCAGCTCCCGGACCCCGGCGGACCTGGTGGTGGACTACCACTTCGGCTCCGTCCACCACCTGGGCACCTGGTACCGCCCCGGCGGCCGCTGGGCCCCCCAGGAGGTCGCCGACCATTTGGCCGACCTCCTGATGCGCGCGCTACGGCCGTAAACGTCCTCAAACGCCGGACGGGCTGGATTTTCCAGCCCGTCCAGGGGGCACCTCCCAGCGGTAGCTGGGGGAGTTTGAGGACCGGGGGTCCGGGGGCGGAGCCCCGCCACGCGGCGGAGCCGCATATCGGATGCTGCGGGAAGGGGCGGGGCGGGGAACAAACCCCACCCCGCCCCCACGCGCACCGCTTCAACTACACGTACCGCTTCAACTCCCGCCGCGCCAGCGACCGCTGATGCACCTCGTCCGGACCATCCGCCAGCCGCAACGTCCGCGCGGCAGCCCACAGCTCGGCCAGCGGAAAGTCCTGGCTCACCCCACCCGCGCCATGCAACTGCACCGCCCGGTCCAGGATCTCCACCACCGTGCGCGGAGTCGCGATCTTGATGGCCTGGATCTCGGTGTGCGCCTCGCGGTTGCCCGCCGTGTCCATCAGCCAGGCCGTCTTCAGCACCAGCAGCCGCAGCTGCTCGACCGCCACCCGCGCGTCCGCGATCCACTCGTGCACCTGCCCCTGCTGGGCGAGCGCCTTGCCGAACGCCTGCCGGTCCACCGCCCGACGGCACATCAGCTCGATCCCGCGCTCGGCCATGCCGATCAGCCGCATGCAGTGGTGGATCCGGCCGGGGCCGAGGCGGGCCTGGGCGATGGCGAAACCGCCGCCCTCCTCGCCGATGAGGTTGCTGACCGGCACCCGCGCCCGGTCGAAGACCACCTCGGCGTGGCCGCCGTGGTAGTGGTCCTCGTAGCCGTACACCCGCATCGCCCGCCGCACCTCGACGCCCGGGGTGTCGCGCGGCACCAGCACCATCGACTGCTGGCGGCGCACATCGGCGCCCTCCGGGTCGGTTTTGCCCATCACGATGAAGATCTTGCAGTCGGGGTTCATCGCCCCGGAGATGTACCACTTGCGCCCGGTGATGACGTAGTCGTCGCCGTCGCGCTCGATCCGGGTCTCGATGTTGGTCGCGTCGGACGAGGCGACCTCGGGCTCGGTCATCGCGAAGGCCGACCGGATCTCGCCCGCGAGCAGCGGCTCCAGCCACTGCTTGCGCTGCCGCTCGTCGCCGAACTGGGCGAGCACCTCCATGTTGCCGGTGTCGGGGGCGGCGCAGTTCAGGGCGGTGGGGGCCAGCTGGGGGCTGTGGCCGGTGATCTCCGCGAGCGGGGCGTACTGGAGGTTGGTCAGCCCCGCGCCGTACTCGGCGTCGGGCAGGAAGAGGTTCCACAGCCCCTGGCGGCGGGCCTCGGCCTTGAGCTCCTCGACGACCGACGGGGTCAGCCACGGGGAGTCGAGCGCGGCCCGCTGCTGCTCGGCGACCGCCTCCGCGGGATGGACGTACTCGTCCATGAAGGCGAGCAGCTTGGCGCGGAGCTCTTCGGTCCGGGCGTCGAATGCGAAGTCCATGACGGGATCAGCTCTCCTGGAGGGTGGTGAGGCCGTGGTCGATGAAGGCGGGGACGATGTCGCCGATGCGGTCGAAGCCCGTGCCGAGGGTCTGGCCGAGGGTGTAGCGGTAGTGGATGCCCTCGAGGATCACCGCCAGCTTGAAGTAGGCGAAGGCGGTGTACCAGGAGACGCCGCTGACATCGCGCCCCGAACCCTCGGCGTAGCGCTGGATCAGCTCGTCCGTGGAGGGGTGGCCGGGGGCGCCCTGGGTGGAGGAGATGGGGGAGTCGGCGAGATTCGGATGACCGCTGTACATCACGATCAGCCCGAGGTCGGTCAGCGGATCGCCGAGCGTGGACATCTCCCAGTCGAGGATCGCGGTGATCCGGTCGTCGGCGTTCACCAGTACGTTGTCGAGGCGGTAGTCGCCGTGCACGACCGTGGGCGCGGGGGAGGCCGGGAGCGCCTTGGCGAGCCGGGCGTGCAGCTCGTCGATCCCGGCCAGCTCACGGCTGCGCGAGGCGGTCAGCTGCTTGCCCCAGCGGCGCAGTTGCCGCTCCAGGAACCCCTCCGGGCGCCCGAAGTCGCCGAGCCCGACCTCGGCCGGGTCGACGGAGTGCAGCGTCACGAGCGTGTCGACGAGGGAGAGCACGACCTGCCGGGTGCGCTCCGGGCCGATGCCGGCGAGCTGCTCGGCGGTGCGGTACGGGGTGCCCTCGACGAACTCCATGACGTAGAAGGGCGATCCGATGACCGACTCGTCCTCGCACAGCAGCAGCGGCTCCGGCACCGGCACGGCCGTCGGGTGCAGGGCGCTGATCACCCGGTGCTCCCGCGCCATGTCATGGGCGGTGGCGAGCACATGGCCCAGCGGCGGACGGCGGACCACCCAGCGCGACGTGCCGTCGGTGACGGTGTAGGTGAGATTCGAGCGGCCGCCTTCGATCAGCTCGGCCCTCAGCGGTCCGCGCACCAGCCCCGCGCGTTCGCGGTCGAGGTGGGCGCGGAGCCGTTCGAGGTCGAGCCCTGGGGGATTGCCTGCGTTCATCGAACCTCTCTCGTACTCGTATACGGGGAACGGGCGGACCGTTCGTCCCGCCTCATGATGCCGACCAGTCGGTATGTAGTCCAGTGGGTCTCGGGTGCGGAGCGTGTGACGTGGCGTTTCGGGGGGCTTCGAGGCCGGGCCCGGACCGGGCGGGGCCACCGGGGCGGGGCCACCGGGCGGGGCTTACCGCTCCGTCCGCCCTCGCCGCCGCTCGGCCCGTTCCTGGGCCTCGACCACCGCGTCCCCGTACTCCACCGACCAGGCCCCGAGCGCCTCGACCGGCCCCAGCAGGGTCTCCCCGAGCGGGGTCAGCCCGTACTCGACCCGGGGCGGCGCCTCCGCGTACCGGTGCCGCTCCACCAGCCCGTCGTCCTCCAGGCGGCGCAGGGTGTCATTGAGCACTTTCGCGCTGATGCCGCCGATGGCCTCGCGCAGCTCGCCGGGGCGGCGCGGCCCCTCCCGCAGCCCGAAGATCACGACGGCGGTCCAGGTGCGGGCCAGCAGATCGAAGCCCAGCCGCGCCCGGCAGTCGGCGATGAATCCGTCCGGGGCGGTGGGCCGTGTTGTCGTCGCCGGTTCGCTCACTGATGACCTCCCTGTCCGCCGTCCTAGCGCATCCGTCGCACACCGCACGGTGTGCCGCCCCGGGGTCTTTAAAAAAAACCAACCCAACCCACCAAAAGCCACCGCCGTGTGGGCCGGTGGCCTCGTTTTTGA
>NZ_JBHYVB010000089.1:0-16550 GCF_042750115.1 Streptomyces sp. NPDC059455 | reverse complement strand
CCCCGCATCCCAAAACATACCCCCCCCCCTCCCCCCTCCACCCCCACCCCCCCCACCCCCGCGGGTGCCCCCCCGGACTTCCTAGTGTCGTCGCCCTCGGCAAGTGAGAACGACGGGCGAGAACAAGGAGACCGCGATGCGGATCGGAGTGCTGGGCACGGGCAATATGGCCGACGCGCTGGGGACCCAGTGGGCGCGGGCGGGCCACGAGCTGCTCATCGGCGGCCGCTCGCGGCCGAAGGCGGCGGCGCTGGCCGCGCGGATCGGGCACGGCGCGCGGGCGGGGAGCCCGTGCGAGGCCGCCGGATTCGGCGAGGTGACGCTGCTCGCGGTGGCGTACGAGGGTGTGGCGGCGGCCCTGGACGCGGCGGGCGCGGCCGAGGGGACGCTCAGCGGCCGGACCCTGATCGACTGCACCAACGCGATCGTCCCCGGCCGCTTCACCCTCGCCACGGACGGCGGACCGGGCATGGCCGAGCGGATCGCCGCGCGGGCCGTCGGGGCGCGGGTCGTGAAGGGCTTCTGCCACTGCGCGGACGCGGTGTGGCGGATGACCCCGCCGGTCTTCGCCGACGGCCCGCTGGGGGTTCCGCTGTGCGGGGACGACGAGGGCGCCCTGGAGGCCGTACGGACCCTGGTCCGCGACATGGGCTGCGTACCGCTGGACGGCGGCGGCCTGGAGCGGGCCCGCCTGCTGGAGTCCACCGTGGCGTTCCTGCTGGGCTTCTGGTTCGGCGGGGTGGAGCCGCGCGCCGCGCTGCCGCCGCTGGCGGTGCAGGGCCCGGCGTAGCGGGCGGGGGCGGGCGGCGCGATGTGGTGCGGATTTGCGGTGGCGGTGGGCGAGCAGGAGCGTCGAAGGGGAGGAGCGGGCAAGAACACGCCGGGACGGGGAACCCGCGAATGAGAACCGCGAGCCCGCGAACGAGACCGCGAGCCCGCGAAGGAAGCCGCGAGCCCGCGAAGGAAGCCGCGAGCCCGCGAAGGAAGCCGCGAGCCCGCGAAGGAAGCCGCGAGCCCGCGAAGGAAGCCGCGAACCCGCGGACGAACCGCGAGCCCGCCACGAACCGCGAAGACCGCGAGGAGCGCCACCATGAAGGCCATCAGCTACCGCCGCTACGGCGGCCCCGAGATTCTGAAGTACGGGGAGCGGCCGGAGCCCAAGGTCGGCCCCGACTCCGTGCTGATCAGGGTCAAGGCCGCCGCCGTGAACCCCGTCGACTGGAAGGCGCAGGCCGGATACCTCGAACCGGTCCTGGACGCGGTCTTCCCGGTCATCCCCGGCTGGGACGTCGCGGGGGTCGTGGAGCAGCCGGGCCCGGCGGTGACGGAGTTCCAGCCCGGTGACGAGGTGATCGGGTACGTACGGGAGGACTTCCTCTCCCGGGGCACCTGCGCCGAGTACGTGGCCGCGCCCGTCCGCACCCTCGCCCGCAAACCGCGGAACCTCTCCTTCACACAGGCCGCGGGCATCCCGCTGGCGGGCCTGACGGCGTACCAGTCGCTGGTGCGGGCGCTGAGGGTCGGCGAGGGCGACACGGTGCTGGTGCACGCGGGGGCGGGCGGGGTCGGCTCGATGGCGGTGCAGCTGGCCCGGCACATGGGGGCGCGGGTGATCGGCACGGCGGGGGAGCGCAACCACGAGTATCTGCGGGCGCTCGGGGCCGAGCCGACCGCGTACGGGGACGGCCTCGCCGACCGGGTCCGCGCCCTCGCCCCGAACGGCGTGGACGCCGTGCTCGACCTCGTCGGCGGCGACGCGCTCGCCGTCTCCTCCGAACTCCTCGCCCCCGAGGGCCGCCTGGCCTCCATCGCCGACCCCGCCGTCCTCGGCCTGGGCGGCCGCTACGTCTTCGTCCGCCCCGACCCCGACGACCTCCAGGACCTCACCGACCTCGCCGAACGCGGTGCCCTCGGCGTCGAGGTCTCCGCGGTCTTCCCCCTCCAGAAGACGGCGGACGCACAGCGTCTGAGCATGGAGGGCCACGTCAGGGGCAAGATCGCCATCACGGTGGACTGACCGGGACCGCCCGCGGCGTGCTGAGCCCCCACCCCGCCCCTTCCCGAATCAAGGGGCTCCGCCCCTTGGACCCGGCCGGGGCTGGGCCCCAGGACCCTGGTCCGGATCTTGGGTGCTCGGGTGCTCGGGTGCTCGGGTGCGGGCGGGGCCGCCTGCGGCGTGCTGAGCCCCCACCCCGCCAAGGGGCTCTGCCTCTTGGGTTCGGCCGGGGCTCTGCCTCTTGGGTTCGGCCGGGGCTCTGCCTCTTGGGTTCGGCCGGGGCTCTGCCTCTTGGGTTCGGCCGGGGCTCTGCCCCAGGCGCTGGTCGGACGCCGACGGGTGCACGGCTTCGCCCACGGGGGTGCGGGTCGGCGCGGCGGCAGCGTGCGCGGCGGCGCGCGGTTGGGGTTCGGGGCGGAGCCCCGGTGGGGTCAAGGGGCGGAGCCCCTTGTATCGGGAAGGGGCGGGGTGGGGAATCGCCCCCGGTCCCCCTACCGCAGCGTCGCCGCCCCCAGCACCGCCAGCGCGACCGTGCAGGCGGCCGCGGCCGCGGCCGCCCGCGGGGACAGGGCGGGCGGCCGGGGCGCGTGCATGGCCCGGATGCGCTGGTGGGCCAGGGCCAGGAAGGCCAGCCAGGCCAGCACCACCAGGGCCAGGACCACGAGCGAGACCGGGTCGATACCGCTGTGCAGCGTCTGCCGGCCCGCGAGCGAGGCGGCCACCGCGCACGCCAGCGTCGTACGCCGCCAGGCCAGCCGCGTCCGCTCCGGCTGGAGGCCGGGGTCCCGGTCCCGCGTTCGGGATCCGTCCGTCCCATTCCCCTCCGGCATTGCCTCACACCTCCCGGCTCACCCGCTCCACCCGAAGGCGGCCACGATCACCATCAGCAGTGCGACCACCCCGACCGCGAGCCCCAGCACGATCGGGAAGCGGGAGGCCGGCAGGTCCTCGCCGCGCCGCATGGCCCGCTCGCAGCGGACCCAGTGGCTGATGGCCCGCAGGGCGCACAGCGCGCCGGCCGCCAGCAGTATGAGGGCCAGCGCGAGCCGCTGCGGGCGGCCGGTCTCCGGGAGGAACTGGTCGACCGCGAACCCGCCGCCCACCAGCGCCATCGCGGTACGCAGCCACGCCAAGAAGGTCCGTTCGTTGGCGAGCGAGAAGCGGTAGTCGGGGGTGTTCCCCTCCTCCCGCAGCCGCTCGGGCGCGAACCACAGCCGGATGTCCGAGACCGCTGAGAAACGGCCACCGCCACGCGGTCCGGTGTGGCGGGAAGGCTCCGAGGGCCCGGAAGATTCCGTCACCTTTCGACCTTCTCACGGCGCCACTCCACCAGCCGCCGGTAGGCCTCCCACCCGTCCGGCACCCACTCCCACTCGGGCAGCCGCCGCGTCAGCTCCTCCTCGGTGAGGAACGCGTGCCAGGCGACCTCCTCGGCCTGCGGATCGACCGGCGGCTCGCAGCGCACCTCGTAGACCCGGCTCCACCAGGTGTGCTCGGGCGTCTCGTAGAGGAACGAGAACAGCGGTACGGGCGCGGGCAGCCCCCGCACCCCCAGCTCCTCCTCCGCCTCGCGCAGCGCCGCCTCGTCGTAGCCCTCGCCCGCGCCGACGACCCCGCCGACGAACATGTCGTACAGCGAGGGGAAGACCAGCTTCTCGGCGGTGCGGCGATGGACGAAGATCCGGCCCTGGGCGTCCCGCGCCTGGATGAAGACGCAGCGGTGGCGGAGCCGGTGGGCCATGGCGTCACCGCGTCGGGCCTGGCCCATCACGCGATCCCGCTCGTCCACGATGTCCAGCAGTTCGTCGGCGGAAAGCGGTTCCTGATCAGGCATACCGCCATACAAGCAGATCGGGGGCGCGGTCAGCGCCAGTGGCCACCGCCGTAGCCGCCCCCATAGCCCCCGCCGTAGCCGTTGCCTCCGCCATAGCCTCCGCCGTGGCCGTTTCCGCCGCCGTTCCCGTTCCCGTCGCCGTAGCCGCCTCCGTAACCGCCGCCCTGGCCCTGGCCCTGCCCCGGCCCGTACGGCCCGGAGCCGCCGTCCTGGCCGCGCCGCTTGCCCTGCTGCTCGGCCCAGCTGTCGAACGCCTCGGCCGCGTCCTGCCAGTCGTCGTACTGCCCCGGTCCCCGGGACGACCAGCCCGGCCAGGACGGGGTGGAGCGGCCCTTGCCGGACGACGAGGCCGCGGGCTTGTCCGGCGCGGAGTCGCCCGCCGGGGCCTGGGCCGTCGGCTGGGCGGTGGCCGGCGGCTGCGGCTCGGGCTTCTCGGCGCGGGCGCCGCGCAGCGGGGTCTCGCCCGCCGCCGCCTCGGCGTACGGGACGGCGTGGCTCTCGGGCTCGTCCGGCGCGGCCGTCGAGCTGTCGTGGCCGGAGGCGGCCGTCGCCTGGCGGGCGTCCTTGCCCATGAACATGAAGAGCGCGGTGGCCGCGCCGGTGGCCGACAGCAGAATCGCCCCGGCGGCCGCCTTGCGCCGGTTGTCCGCCGGGCGGCGGCGGGCGTGCCGGGGCCCGACCACCTCGCCGCGGAGCACCTGTGCCTCGTCCACGGGCGGCCCGGCTTCGAGGGGCTGTGGGCCGGGCGTGATGAGCGTCGGGTTCACCACACGACGTTCGACATCGGGCCTCGGCCCTGAGTGCTCAACGGAGCGGTCAGCCATGGTCGATGATGATGCCGGTTTGGCCGAACCCTGTCCAATGTCGGTGAACGAATATGACCTTTTGTTCCACGCCCAGGTTGCGCGGAGGGAGTTGGCCGTCCGGCACGGGGACGGCGGCGGCCGGAAACCGCTCCCACACCCCGGGTTGACGCCGTACTGGCCGGTAGGCAGGATCGCGGTCACGGCGCCACCGGACGGGCATCCGCTGGCTCAAGGAACGGGGTTTCGCCTCTGGGGCGAAAGACCGCCCACACGATCGGGTAAGCTGCCTGCTGTGCGTTGCGAGAACCAAGTGCGCACAACGTGCTGAGCGAGAGCCAAGCCAGCGCACCCCAATGCTTTCGGGCAACCGGGCAGGTTCCGTCCCGGCTGGCGCTGAGGGAGTAAGACCTTTCAGGTCGCTGACCTGCGGGGCTTCCTGAGCCAGGAATTCCCCTGCTTTGACTGGGGGAGGGTTCAAGAGAACGGGACATCACAGCATGGCGTATGACGCGGATGTGATCGTGGTCGGCGCGGGGCTCGCGGGCCTCGCGGCCACCGCCGAACTGGCCGACGCCGGCCGTAAGGTGATCCTGCTCGACCAGGAGCCCGAACAGTCGCTCGGCGGCCAGGCCCACTGGTCCTTCGGCGGTCTCTTCCTTGTCGACTCACCCGAGCAGCGCCGTCTGCGCATCCGCGACAGCCACGAACTCGCCTGGCAGGACTGGCTGGGCACGGCCGGGTTCGACCGCGAGGAGGACCACTGGCCGCGCCGCTGGGCCGAGGCGTACGTGGACTTCGCGGCGGGCGAGAAGCGGTCCTGGCTGCACGCCCAGGGGCTGCGGCTGTTCCCGCTCGTCGGCTGGGCCGAGCGCGGCGGCTACGACGCCACCGGGCACGGCAACTCCGTCCCCCGCTTCCACATCACCTGGGGCACCGGCCCCGGTATCGTGGCCCCCTTCGAGCGGCGGGTGCGGGCGGCCGTAGCCCGCGGCCTGGTCGAGCTGCGCTTCCGGCACCGGGTCACGGGGCTGGCCCGCAGCGCGGGCACGGTCGACACCGTCACCGGCGACATCCTCGAGCCCAGCCAGGCCGAGCGCGGCTCGCCCAGCGGCCGCGAGGTCACCGGCGCCTTCGAACTGCGCGCCCAGGCCGTGATCATCACCTCCGGCGGCATCGGCGGCAACCACGACCTCGTCCGCGCCAACTGGCCCGAGCGGCTCGGCTCCCCGCCCGAGCGGATGATCTCCGGGGTCCCGGCCCATGTGGACGGCCGAATGCTCGGCATCGCCGAGGGGGCCGGCGGACGGATCATCAACCGCGACCGGATGTGGCACTACACCGAGGGCATCCAGAACTGGAACCCCATCTGGCCCCGGCACGGCATCCGCATCCTGCCCGGCCCGTCCTCCCTGTGGTTCGACGCGCGCGGCAAGCGGTTGCCGGTGCCGCTGTTCCCCGGCTTCGATACCCTCGGCACGCTCGAGCACATCATGCGGACCGGCCATGACTACACCTGGTTCGTGCTCACCCAGAAGATCATCGAGAAGGAGTTCGCGCTCTCCGGCTCCGAGCAGAACCCGGACCTCACCGGCAAGAGCGTCCGCGGGGTGATCGGCCGCGGGCGGGCCGGGGCCCCGGGCCCGGTCCAGGCGTTCATGGACCACGGCGCGGACTTCATCGTCGAGCGGTCGCTGCCGGCGCTGGTCCGGCGGATGAACGAGCTCACCGAGGAGCCGCTCATCGACGAGGCCGAACTGCGCCGGGAGATCGTCGCCCGGGACCGCGAGATCGCCAACCCCTACACCAAGGACCTCCAGGTCACCGCGTTGCGCGGGACCCGCAAGTACATCGCGGACCGGCTCATCCGCACCGCCGCCCCGCACCGCGTCCTCGACCCCAAGGCGGGCCCGCTGATCGCCGTGCGGCTGCACATCCTGACCCGTAAGACGCTCGGCGGCCTGGAGACGGACCTCTCCTCCCGCGTCCTGACCGAGGGCGGCGAACCGCTGCCCGGCGTCTACGCGGCCGGGGAGGCGGCGGGCTTCGGCGGCGGCGGAGTGCACGGCTACCGCTCCCTGGAGGGCACCTTCCTGGGCGGCTGCCTCTTCTCGGGCCGCACGGCGGGCCGGGCGGCGGCCGAGGCGGTGGGGTAGCCGCTAGGGCCCTTCTGACGGATCTCCGCGGCGTCGCGGCGCCCGGCACGCCCTCTCGCCGCACCGCACGAAAACCCAAGTAGCTCCGCTACGAGGGCCTCCGCGCGGCACGCCGAGAGCACGCACCGGACGCCGCTCCTTCCTCCACGGAGATCCGTCAGAAGGGCCCTAGTGGCGTTACCCCCTCGTACGCCGCCGGTCCCGAGTCTTACCGAAGTCTGACGAATCCCGGCAGGAGATGGCGCGCCACCCCCGCCCGGTGCTCTCATCAATCCATGGACCCCAATACCGGTGCCGGATCCGATGGCGACGGCACGCCCGTCGGCCGGCGCCTCGTCCTCGGCATGCTGGGCCTCGGCGCGGGCGCGATGGCCGCGGCCCCGTGGCTCCAGGGCAGGCTGGAGACCGCCCTGGGCGCGGTGGCCGACAAGGACCCGACGGGGGTGACCGGACTCCTCCCCAACGGCGGCGGCTTCCGCTACTACTCCGTCACCTCCTCCGTGCCCCACAAGGACGCCGACAGCTACCGCCTCACCGTCGACGGACTCGTCGACAAGCCCGGCGCGTACCGCCTCGCCGATCTGCGCGCGCTGCCGCAGACCCGCCTGGTGCGCGACGTCCAGTGCGTCACCGGCTGGCGGGTGCCCGAGACCCCGTTCGAGGGGGTGCGGCTGTCGGCGCTGCTCGACGCCGCCGGAGTGCGCCGAGGGGCCAAGGCGGTCCGCTTCACCTGCTTCGACGGCGCGTACAGCGAGAGCCTGACCCTCGATCAGGCGCGGCGGCCGGACGTGCTGGTCACGCTGAAGCTGCGGGACAAGCCGCTGGGCCACTCCCACGGCGGGCCGGTGCGGCTGTATGTGGCGCCGATGTACTTCTACAAGTCGGCGAAATGGCTCTCCGGTATCACCGTCACCGACGAGGTGCGGCCCGGCTATTGGGAGGAACGGGGCTATGACGTCGACGCCTGGGTCGGCAGGTCGAACGGACGCGACGATGACCCCACCGCCTGAGGAGGCGATGGCGCCGGTGCGGCGGGCCGACGACCGGGACGGCGGCTCCCGGGTGCTCCGGTTCAGCCCCGCCGAGCGCTGGATCCACCGCACCACGGCCCTCCTGCTGGGCGCGTGTGTGGTCAGCGCGGCCTGCCTCTATCTGCCCGCGCTCGCCGAACTCGTCGGCCGGCGTGAGCTCGTCGTCACCGTCCATGAGTGGACCGGCATCCTGACGCCCCTCCCGGCCCTGCTCGGGCTCGTCTCCCGCGCCTTCCGCGCCGATCTCACCCGCCTCAACCGGTTCGGCCCGCACGACCGCCGCTGGCTGCGCGCTGCGCTGCGCCGCGACCACCGGCGCCAGGAGCGCCCGGCGGGGAAGTTCAACGCCGGGCAGAAGCTGTACGCGGGATACATCGCGGGCGCGGTGCTGGTGATGGCGGGCACCGGGCTGCTGATGTGGTTCACCGGTCTGGCCCCGCTGGTGTGGCGCACCAGCGCCACCTTCGTCCACGACTGGCTGGCGCTGGCCATCGGCATCGTCCTGCTCGGCCATATCGGCAAGGCGCTCGCCGATCCGGAGGCCCGGCGCGGGATGCGCACGGGCCGGGTCGAGCGGGCGTGGGCGGCCCGGGAGCACCCCCTGTGGCCTACGGACGAGGACGCGCGGGAGCGCCGAGAGCGCTGAACCCGTGACACCCGGTGCCATGATCGTCGCATGCGAGAGAAAGGTCCAAGAACAAGCGTTATGCGGCTTTGGCTGCATGCCGCCGTATGCCTCGCGGTGATGCTTCCGATGAGTGGATGCCGCATGTTCGAGTCCTCGCTGCGGCGCGGCGGGCTCTGGGTGAACCCGGACAGCCCCGCCGCCCGGCAGGCTCATGAGAGGGAACACGAGGGAAAGAACGGCGACGCCGCGCTCATCCGGCAGATCGCCCAGCAGCCGGTCGCGGAATGGTTCGGCCCCGCACCGCCCCGGGAGCGGGCCCGCTCCATCACCGAATCCGCGGCGCGGACCGGGTCCACCCCGGTCCTGGTGGCCTATCACATCCCGTACCGCGACTGTGGGCGGTACTCGGCGGGCGGCGCGCGGAACCGCGAGGCCTACCGGTGGTGGATCGAGCAGTTCACGCTCGGCATCGGCGATCGCAGGGCGATCGTCGTCCTGGAGCCCGACGCGGTGGCCCAACTGGTCGACGGCTGTGTGCCGCGCAAGTTGCGCAAGGCCAGGCTGGAGATGCTCCGCGACGCGGTCGCCCTGTTCGCCGCGCTGCCCCACGTCCAGGTGTACCTGGACGCGGGGAACCCGAACTGGATCAAGAATCCCGCCCGGCTGGTGCGGCCGCTGCGCGACGCCGGGATCGAGCAGGCGGACGGCTTCGCGCTGAACGTCTCCAACTTCCAGCCGACCCGCCGCACCAAGGCGTACGGCCATCGGCTCTCCACCGCCCTCGACAAGGCCCACTTCATCATCGACACCAGCCGCAACGGCAACGGCCCGCTGCGGACCCGCGGCGCGGCCCGGCACGGCATCCGGGCGCGGGACTCCTGGTGCAATCCGCCGGGACGGGCGCTCGGCGAGCCGCCCAGCACCCACACCGGGGACCCCCTCGTGGACGCCTATCTGTGGATCAAACGGCCCGGCGAGTCCGACGGCACCTGCAACGGCGGCCCCCCGGCGGGCCACTGGTGGACCAAGTACGCCCTCGACCTGGCCCGTAACGCCCCCCACCGCCACTGAGCGCTCCGCTGGAAGTGCACCGACCTGCCGTCAATCGACTGCGGCGCCGTTGTGGCCGGTCGCGCCCACGCGGCGGAGCCGCATATCGACACGGCCCCGCGCTCCTTCGGGGCGCCTGTCCTTCGGTGTCGCGCAGGGGCTGGCCGCGTCGCGCGCCGTCGGCACCGTGCCACGCGCCGGACGCTTCCGGTCGCGGCGCAGCAGCCCCACCGACCAGATCGCCACCGGAGTCAGACACAGGATCAGGGCGAGCACCGCCCAGATCCGCATCACCGCATGGGTGTGACCCAGGAAGAACGAGCCGACCAGCGAGGAGCCGAACACCCCCGCCCACAGCAGATGGATACGGAACGTGGAGAACCGGTCGGGGCTGGACGAGTCGCCCTTGGGCGTGACCACGAACCGGCTGGTGCGCCGCAGCACCGCGTCGCACAGCGACTTGGCGTAGATGGGCGCGGACAGCGCCGAGAGGAGCATCCCGGCCAGCCCGCCGGAGCCCTCCGGCTCGTGCGGGGAGACGTTGTGCCGCCGGTTCCAGACGTACAGCCCGATCTGGAGCATCGCCGCGTCGCTGTAGAGCATCATCCACATCTCGGCCGGGATGTGGATCCCGGCGGCGCCCAGCACCAGGAACAGCGCGCACGACAGCGCGGAGAGGAGCCAGTTGAGCGCGGTCATCGGGTAGTACGCGATCATCAGCGAGTAGTTCAGCAGCTTGCCCGGTGACAGGGTGAACGGGCCCTTCCAGAACTGCTTGAGCACGGTCTCGTAGGTGCCGCGGCTCCACCGCATCTGCTGGGTGAAGAAGTCCGTCCAGGTGCTCGGGCCCTCGCCGACCGCGAGCACATCGGGGGTGTAGACCGAGCGCCACTTCTTCCGGGTCGCCGGGTTGCGGTGGCGGTGCAGCTCGAAACCGGTGGCCATGTCCTCGGTGATCGAGTCGTACAGCCCGCCGATCGAGCGCAGCGCGCTGATCCGCACCGCGTTGTTGGTGCCCACGAACATCGGGCCGCCATAGGCGTTTCCGGCCCGCTGGATCAGCGCATGGAAAAGGAACTGCTGGCTTTCGGCGGCCTTGGTGACCGGGGTGTCGTAATTCCCGTAGACCTGCGGGCCGACCACGAAGGCGATATCCGGATCCCGGAAGTAACCCAGCATGCGCTCCAGGAAGTTGGGCAGCGGCACATGGTCGGTGTCCACACACGCCATAAATTCATAACCGTCGCCGTGCGCGTCCAGCCAGGCGTTGTAATTCCCGTGCTTGGTCCGCGCCCGGAAAGTGCCCTTCGGCTGATTCCACTTCTCGATGCCCTTGCGCGAGAAGTGCCGTACGCCCAGCCGATTGCACAGCGCCTTGACCTCGTCGTCGTCCCCCTCGTCGAGCAGCCAGACGTCCAGCGGCCCGGTGTGCCGGATCCGCACCGCCCCCTCCAGCGTGGCCCGGACCATCGCGATCGGCTCCTTGCCGGGCACGAAGCTGGTCAAGAACGCCACCCGGGTCCCCGGCTCGGCCACCACCGGCACCGGATCCCGCGCC
This sequence comes from Streptomyces sp. NPDC059455, assembly GCF_042750115.1. NCBI lineage: Bacteria > Bacillati > Actinomycetota > Actinomycetes > Kitasatosporales > Streptomycetaceae > Streptomyces > Streptomyces sp. NPDC059455. The sequence continues at coordinate 5,494 of NZ_JBHYVB010000089.1, read as the reverse complement.
ACCAGCGTGGCATGGGCGTTGGAGACGACCGTGAACAGGCGAAACCCCTCGATCAGCGCGATCGAGACCAGCATCGCCAGATCCGCCGCCCGCTGCCACCCCGGCGCGTAGTCGCGCTCCACCCAGTGGTCGGGGTGGAGCAGCCACAGCAGCAGCACCGCCGAGCACACCGGCGCCGCGCACAGCAGCAGCGCGGCCCGGATCCGGTGCGGCTCCTGCGCCAGCAGGCTCCGGCAGCGCACCCGGTAGGGGCGGTCCGTGGGGGCCTTGGTCAGCGGGCCCGCCAGTTCGCTGTACCGCTTGTACTCGTACACCGGGGCGGGACGGTGGTGCGGGACGCGGGAATCCGACGCGGTACGCGCGGGCGGCGGCCCGGCTACGGCGCGTGCGGTGGTTTTCCGGGGGGAATCTCTGACGGGGGTCGGTGCAGACATCTGGGCACTCCCGCGGGGCTGGCTCGAACCGAATGTCGCGCCACGATGACCCATACGGGCCATATTCTTCAGGTCATCGCGCGAGATGAGAAGGTAACAATCCCATGGGGCATGAGCGTGCACATCGGATATTCGGCGCGCCATTGTTGACGGTCCGTAAGACGTCCACTCCGACGGCCCAGCGGCGCGCGTCTTACGTGATTTACATCCCGCCGTCTGGCAGGGTCGGCACCGATCGAAGCCCATCGGAATACGGAGGATGGGGCGCAGTCGCCCGATGAGAGTCCTGCACATCATCTCCCGCCTCGGGGCCGGAGGAGCCGAACAGCAACTGCGGCTGCTGCTGCGCCATGTGCCGGTGCGCTGTGACGTCATCGCCCTCTCGGGCCCCGGCGCCACCGCGCACGGCATCCGCGCGGACGGCATCCCGGTCACCCATCTGCCCCTGGACGGCGGGCGCGAGCGGCAGCTCACCACCGTGCCCAGGCTGGTGCGGATCATCCGGTCCGGCGGCTACGACCTGGTGCACACCCATCTGTACCGGGCGTGTGTGCTCGGCCGGATCGCCGCCCGGCTGGCCGGGGTGCGGGCGGTCATCGCCACCGAACACGGCCTGGGCGAGCGGCGGATCGACGGCCGTCCGCTCAACGCCGCCCTCCGCGCCCGCTATCTCGCCGCCGAGCGGCTGGGCTCGGCGACCGTCGCCGTCTCGGCCGCCGTGGCCGACCGGCTGCGCGACTGGGGCGTGCCCAACCGCCGGATCCATCTGGTGCCCAACGGGATCGACGCCCACCACTTCCGCTTCGAGCCGACCGCCCGCGCGGCCGCCCGCGCCCGTCTCGGCATCCCCGACCGGGCCTTCGTGGTCGGCGGGGTGGGGCGCCTGGTGGCGGACAAGCGGTTCGACACGGCGGTGCGGGCCGTCGCCGAGGTGCCGGACGCCCGGCTGCTGCTGGTCGGTGAGGGCCCCGAGCGCCCCGCCCTGGAGGACCTGGCCGCCCGGCTCGGCGTGGCCGACCGGGTGCGGCTGCTGGGGGAGCGGGACGGCGCGGTGGCCCCGGCCGACGACCGGCCCGCGGGGCTGCCCGCGCTGCTGGCCGCCATGGACGTCCTGGTCTCGCCGTCCGCCGAAGAGGCGTTCGGCCTCGCGGCGCTGGAGGGGCTCGCGGCCGGGCTGCCGGTGCTGCACACCGTCTGCCCCGCCCTCGACGAACTCCCCGACGGCGCGGCGCCCGGCGCCCGCCGCATCGCCCCCGGCCCGGCCGCCCTCGCCGCCGCCCTGTGCGCGCAGGCCGCCCAGGGCCCGCTGCGCTTCCCGGTCCCGGACGCCGTCGACCGCTACGACATCGCCCGCGGCGCCCGCCGCCTGATGGACCTCTACGACCGCACCACCACCTGCGGCCCGGACGGCTGTCTGCGGGTGCCGCCGGTCAGCCGCATGCCGCGGCGCGGCGCGCCCGCGGGCTGAGACGGCTCCGGCGACGGGAGTCAGCCGCGTGGCGCGGACTCGCCGTCGCCGTCGGGGACCGGGACCAGGTCGCGCAGCAGGTCCAGCACATGCCGCAGATCGGGGCGGTTGCCGGTGCCCGCGCGGCTGACGGTGAAGAGGGTCCGGGAGACGGGCCGGACCAGGGGGTGGAGGCTGTGCGGCGCGGCGGTGTCCGGCAGCGCGGTCATGCCCGTGGCCCCGCACAGCGCGACCATCGGCAGATCACGGCGGCGCGGCGGACGGACCTTGGTGAACGGTGCCACCAGCATCAGCACGACGGTGCCGGCCAGGGCGAGGAAGCGGGGAGAGGCGACGCGGGGGAACATGCCTCCGGCGCCCCCGCGCCCAAAGCAAAAATCGAGTTAGCTTTTATTGCCCGAAGCGTTAGACATGCTTAACGTCGACGCGCGGTGTGCCTGGGGGCTCTGGCCGCGCTCGCGCTTGAACGCGGCGCTGAGGGCGAACGCGCTGCCGTAGCCGACCCGCCGGGCCACCGCCGCCAGGGTGTGCTCCGGATCCCGGAGCAGATCCGCCGCGAGCGCCAGCCGCCAGCCGGTCAGATACGCCATGGGCGGCTCGCCCACCAGCGTGGTGAAGCGCCGGGCCAGCGCCGCCCGCGAGACACCCGTCTCGGCGGCGAGCCCGGCCACGGTCCACGGATGGGCCGGGTTGTTCTGGAGCAGCCGCAGGGCACGGCCCACCACCGGGTCGCCCAGCGCCCGGTACCAGCCGGGCGCGCGGGCCTCCGGCCGGGAGAACCAGGCCCGCAGCACCGAGATCAGCAGCAGATCCAGCAGCCGGTCCAGGACCGCCTCCTGCCCGGGTTCGTCCTTGACGATCTCCTCGCCGAGCCAGGGCATCAGGGGGCAGTCCCACACCTCGCCGTCCAGCGCCAGCAGCGGGGGCAGCGCGTCCAGCAGCCGCCCGCTGATCTCCCCGTCCAGCAGATAGCTGCCGATGAGCATCGTGGCCGAACCGTCCGGGCTGTTGCCCCAGGTGCGCACCCCCAGCGCCATCGCCTCGGCCAGATCGGCGCCGTCCGCCGTGCGGCACACCTCACCGGGGAGGATCCACGCCTGCGGGGTGGTCGTGGGGTCGCCGGCCACCGTGTACGGATCCGGGCCGCGCGCGATCGCCACGTCCCCCGGGCGCAGCCGCACCGCCTCGCCCGCGTCCGGCACCACCCACGCCTCGCCGCGCGCCATGGTCATCACGCACAGCGGGGCCCGGTCCTCGATCCGCACCGCCCAGGGCGGCTCCATCACGACCCGCAGCAGAAAGGCCCCCCGGGCCCGCGGGCCGTCCAGCAGACTCGCCAGCGCGTCCATGGCGCACAGCGTAGACGCTCGCGCATGCGGTGGAGCCTCTCGGCCATGGCCCGTCTCACCACTCGCGAGTTGACTGGCCGTATGACGACACAGCGCACGGACACACAGGCCACGGAGCGCACGACCGCCCTGGTGCTCGGCGGTACCGGCAAGACCGGCCGCCGGGTCGCGGACCGGCTGAGCCGGGCCGGGCACCCGGTGCGGATCGGCTCCCGGTCCGGCGAGACGCCGTTCGACTGGGAGGACCCGCGCACCTGGGAGCCCGCGCTGGACGGTGCCGCCGCCGCGTACATCGCCTACTACCCGGACGTCTGCGACCCGGGAGCCGCCGCCACCCTCCGCGCCTTCGCCGAACGGGCGGCCGAGCGCGGCACCCGGCGGCTGGTGCTGCTCTCCGCCCGGGGTGTGGAGGCGGCGCTGCCCGCCGAGGAGGCGGTGCGGGTGCCGGGCGTGGCGGCCACCGTGCTGCGGGCGAGCTGGTTCTTCCAGAACTTCGACGAGGGCATTCTGCGCGACGGGGTGCTCGACGGCGAGATCGTCTTCCCGGCCGGGGACGTCAAGGAGCCCTTCGTGGACGCCGACGACATCGCCGAGGTCGCGGTCGCGGCGCTGACCGGGGACGGAGCCGCAGACCGGACGTACGAGATCACCGGGCCGAGGCTGCTGACCTTCGCCGAGGCGGCAGCGGAGATCGCCGGGGCGACGGGCCGCGCGGTGCGCTATGTGCCGGTCTCCGCCGAGAGTTACGGGGCCGCGCTGGTGCGCGACCACGGGCTGCCGGCGGAGCTGGGGGCGTTTCTGACCGAGCTGTTCGCCACCTTGCTGGACGGGCGCAACGCGCATCTGACGGACGACGTCCGGCGCGTTCTGGGGCGCGATCCCGGGGACTTCGCGGACTTCGCGCGGCCGGCCGCGCGGGGCGGGGTCTGGGCCGGCTGAAGTGCGACGGACGCCGCTGCCTACCGTTAGGTGTCTGCGTTCCGCGCGGTGTCAGGGGAGTGGCTGTTCGGTCCAGATGCACTTGCCGGTGGACGTGTAGCGGGTGCCCCAGCGGTGGGAGAGGGCCGAGACCAGCTGGAGCCCGCGCCCGCCCTCGTCGGTCTCCGAGGCATGGCGGATCCGGGGGGTGGTCAAGGAGCCGTCGGTCACCTCGCAGATCAGCCCCTCGCCGCGCAGCAGCCGCAGCTCGACCGGTCCCCTGCCGTGCCGGATCGCGTTCGCGACCAACTCGCTGACCAGCAGCTCCGCGGTGGGGGTGAGCGGAGCCAGCTCCCAGCGGATCAGCTGGTCCCGGACGTGAACGCGCGCCTCGCCCGCGGCGATCGGCCCCTCGGACAGCGGCCATGCGGCGATGTGGTCGGGGGCGAGCGCATGGGTGCGGGCGATGAGCAGTGCCGCGTCATCGGCGGTGAGCTGCTTCTCCGGCAGCAGCTCGGCCAGCACCTCGTCGCACAGCCGCTCCAGCGACGCGTTCTCGCCCCGGTCTCCGTAGCCCCGCTCTCCGTCGCGCCGGGCGTCCCCCGGGCCGGGCGCGCGGGCCGCGCTGGACAGCGCGCTCGCCAGCTGCCGCATCCCGCGGTCGATGTCCCGGGCGGCGGATTCCACCAGACCGTCGGTGTACAGCGCCAGCAGACTGCCCTCCTCCAGACTCATCTCGGTGGTCTCGAACGGCGGCTGGGCCGCGCCCAGCGGTGGATCGGGGGCGCCGCCGGCGAAGCGGACCGGATGGCCGGGGCGTACGACGGCCGGCGGCGGATGTCCGGCGCTGGAGAAGACGCAGGTGGCGGCGACCGGGTCGTACACGGCGTACAGGCAGGTCGCGTAGAGGTTGTCCCCCAGCTCGCTCACCACGTCATTGAGCCGGGTGAGCAACTCGGCGGGCGAGAACTCCAGTTCGGCCAGGGTGTTCACGGCGGTGCGCAGCCGGCCCATGGTGGCCGCCTCGGACAGCCCGTGACCCATCACATCGCCGATGACCAGGGCCACCCGGGCCCCGGACAGCGGGATCACGTCGTACCAGTCGCCGCCCACGTCGATGCCCTCGCTGGCGGGCAGATAGCGTGCGGCGGTGCTGACCGAGGCCAGCGACGGCAGAGCACGTGGCAGCAGCCCCCGCTGGAGCTCCTTGGCCCGGGTGTGCTCCACGTCGTACAGCCGGGCGCGCTCGATGGCCTGCCCCATCAGTCCGCTGAGCGCGGTGAGCAGGGCCCGCTCCTCCGCGTCGAGCCGGCGCGGCTCGGCGA
>NZ_JBHYVB010000088.1:34508-42862 GCF_042750115.1 Streptomyces sp. NPDC059455 | reverse complement strand
TAAAGCCCCCGGGCCTTGGTCGTTCTACTGTGCGTTTTTGTCGATTCAGTTTAACTCCCGCCGGCCGCCCCCACCTCCGGCGAACCCCCAGGTGAGCGACCCAGTACGAGACGGCGTTCGAGCCCGGAAGAAAAAGAACAAGTTTAGGCGCGAAGGCCCGCCCGAGCAGCTGGTCGATCTCGCTTCGCACGGCGGCGCTGCGCGGCGCCTGCCAGGCGCCCTCGCTGCGTTCTTGGCTGTTGCGGACCTGCTGAATGCGGTTCTTGCGGGCGGCGTCGACGGCGGCGTTGCCGTGGTCGACCTGCACGGCGCGCTGCTGGCGGCTGGTCCAGCCGGGCATGGTCGCCATGCCTCGCAGCCGGGCCGCGAGGAACCCGGACGCGCGCCGTACGCCCCCGAGAGGTTCCTGGCGCAGGTCCAGGGCCGCCAGGACCTCGTTGGCCGTCCAGCCCGCGTCGGAGACCTCGTTGACCGCCCACGCGATCCGATCCTTGTCGGCAGGGCGCAGCCACGGGACCCGCCGCATCGTGATCTACAACCAGGCCTACGACGAGGCCAGGCTCGCGCACGAACTCGACCGCTACCACTGCCAGATGACCCCGCTCATGCTCCCCTTGCTCGAGGACGAGCGCCACCTGCCCGCCGCCGAGTGGATCAAGGCGCAGCGGTGGGAACAGTGCGCGATGGAGGAGTACGCCGTCCACTTCGGCGACTGGAGCTCATACACCTGGCAGCGGTTCAACGGCGGGCACCGCCCGCGGCGACTGCCGTGCCGTGATCGAGCGGCTGCACGAGATGGCGGAAGGCCGCGGGTTCGAGCTTTCCGAAGAGGGGCTCGTAGCCGAACTCACGGGTGGTGCGCCCGGCAACCCGCAGGACCCGGACCCGATCAGCAGGCCGCACTCGCCCGACCCGCCTCTATCAGGTCCGCCGCGCCGCCGGTACCGTCGCCAGCTTCGCCGCCGGCATCGGCTACACCGCTCGCTTTACAGGCCTGCGTGCGGTGGCTTCGGTGTCCGGTTGCGCTGAAGCTGCCATGCCTCGGGTGTGACTGGCGTGTAGAGGTTGACAAGGGATCCGTCGGGGTCGCGGACAAGAGCCGACAGATTACCCCACGGCATCATGGTCGGAGGCTGAACGACATCAAGATCGTCGCCGAAATCGGTCGCAAGCCTCTCGTATACGGCGTTGGTGTCGTCGACGAGGAACTCGACGATCGCACTGTTGTTTGCACCCCCACGGGGCGTGTTGGTGGTGATGAAAGCGACGCGGGCGGAGCCGCTGACAGCGACGGTGGCTGAGGGGGTCACCAGTTCGACGAAATCCTCGGTGAGGTACTGCGGGGTCGCACCGGTGAGGGCCTTGTAGAAGCGGACGAGCCGCGGAATGTCATCGGTGATGAGACGGACGGAGGCGAGCTGCACTGCGGCTGAGGCGGTCATGTGGTCACCTTAGAATGAATACAGGTCATATTCCGCCCGGAAATGCCGCATCATCGCAGGTATGACCCGACCAACCGCACGCGTTCTCGCCTTGCTGGAGTTGTTGCAGACGGGAGGAACCCGCGCTGTTGTCGACCTCGCCGAGCGCCTCGGAGTCGATCAGCGCACCGTGCGTCGCTATGTCGAGCAGCTACGCGAAATGGACATTCCAGTGGACGGGGTTCGCGGTCGGTACGGCGGCTACCGTCTGGCCCGTCACTACCACATGCCGCCGCTGATGCTGAACGACGAGGAAGGCCTTGCCGTGGTGTGGGCGTTGCTGGTCAACCAACATGCGCACAGCGGTCCGGTAACCCCGCTGGTGATGGAGACGGCCACGGCGAAGGTGCGCCGAGTACTGCCTGCCGCGCTCGCCCGCCGCATCGACGCGGTACTCCGGGCAGTGGACTTCACCGGTGAGCGACGCCCGGGCGCGGAAGACCACGACGACGCCGAAGCTCGTCCTGGTGCTGACGAAGGCGCTCAGAAGCTGCTCGGTCTGGCTGAGGCAGCACGGGACCAGCGCCCGGTTGCGTTCGCGTACCGGACTCGTCAGGGGCATGCGGCTACGCGGCACGTACAGCCGCACGGCATCGTGGCGTACCGAAACCTGCTCTACCTCACCGGCTTCGACGCCGACCGCCAGGCGCAGCGTACCTACCGCCTGGACAGGATGGCCGATCTGCGGCTTCTGCCAGGCACCTTTGAAGCGCCCGCGAACATCGACCCAGTGGCCCAGGTGCTGGGACCACTGTCGGCGGCACCTTCGCGATACGACGTCTCCGTGCTCATCCGCGCTGATCCGGCCTATGTGCGGCGCTGGATTCCGGAAACGCTCGGGTCAGTTGCGCCGGCGTCTCCTCCCGATGCTGCGGACGGTCATGACTGGCTGCAGGTGTTTCTGCGGGCTGAACGCCTCGAGTGGGTCGCCGGCACACTCGCCATGCTGGACCGGCCCTTCATCATCCAACAGCCGGAAGCCCTCAAAACGGTGGTTCTCGCACTCGGACGCCGACTGGCTGAACGCTCCGCCCAGTAACGCGAAGTCACCGACGACGAGGAACGACTCGATGCCGCCCGCGGCCAGGACGACCTGATCGCGGGCGGCCTGCCCCAGACGCCGCCAGTGGTCGACGCCCAACGGCTCCAGGCAGTCGGTGGCCTTGGGCGCCTCGAGGGCATGCGCCTACCAACCCGCATCACCGGCCAGCCACGACGGCACCCTCAACCCGCTGCGACCGGACCTGTGTTCGCCTGCCGGGCCGTGATTCGTCATGCGTTCTCCTTCGGCTGCTCGGTGCTCAGCGGCCGGCGGGCAACGTCAGCGAGCCGGTCGGCCCACCGGGCCTGGACCGGACGCTGCGGCGCAGCTGCCGCGGGTGCACCGGCCATGGCGCGCACGGTGGCCAGGCGGGTCTGGAGCAGGTGGTGGGCGGTGCGCCAACGGGCTTGTTCTGCGGCATCGTCGGCAGCCTGATAGGTGTCGCAGTGCAAGTGCCGGGTGCGCATCTTCACCGCGCGGGCGAGTTCCGCCTCGGTGTCGGCCTGCGGGCTGAGCGCGAAGTACGCTAGAGCGTCGGCACGGAACCGGTCACGGACCTGCTCGGCCTGCATGCAGCGCGAGGGTGGCGTCGACCGCGCCCTGCTCACCCAGCTGCGCCACCGCGGCCGCGACCTCGGCGCGGCCGACGCTTTCGGCCCACGCCATGACGGCGGCGACGTCCTGGCGGTCGTCGACGGCGATGCGGTGCGCGGCCGCCAGCAGCGCCCCCTCGTGCACCAGCAGATTCATCGCCCCAGCCCTGCCGTTCGAATCCTGAGCTGGGCAAACGCCGACCACAGTGTCATGCCCAGCTCACAAACAGGCACTGACTGTCGTGGGCTGAGGTCCCCACGACCGGGTCGCAGTCCACCAGGTCCCGCGCCAACCGGCGCCGAGTAAGGGGTCGGGGTGAGGCGGAGAAGACCGGCGGCGGGAAGCGGAGGGCGCAGAGGAGCGCGGCGGGTACCCGGGGTACCCGGCGTGACCACCGGTCTCCCCTGGGAGACGGCTGTCCCGGTTCGGGTGACGACGTGCTCAGCTTCGTCACACATAGTCGGCGGCGTTCTCGATGCGACAGACGACCTCCCTCCAGTCAGACGGGGGCAGCACCCGGGCCGCGTGGCACAGATCGACAGGGTGGCCGACAGCCAGGGACGCGGCGATCTCCAGTGCGGCGAGGTGCGGCCCGATGGCGCCGGGTTCCAGGTCGTCATCGCCAAGAGCGCCTGGCGTGCGGAGGAGATCTACGATCCGGTCCCAGTTGATTGATGCCGGGGTCTCGGTGCAGTTCAGGGGAGGCACGATGTACTGGCCGCCGACGAGCTGCCACACCTGGGGGTCAGTCGGCTCGATCGTGCCGCTGAGCGCAGGGTCCTGAACGAACCGGCGGAGCCAGTACCCGTCTCGGTAGAAGCCGAGCACGATCGCGGCTCGCCGCATCTGGTGGTTGCCGATGCTGTCGGTGAGCCACCGTGCGAGCCGCCGGCCCTCGGGTACGGCACGGCGCGGGGCGGGGAGATCGTCACGGTCTACGTCGAGGTCCATGCGGCCACCATGAGTGGCTCTCCGAGCCTGGGGGCGTCGACACACGCCACCAGGTCACCCGAAGGGACTCCCACAACCGGTGTTTCATAGGTGGTCGCTCGTGAAACACCCGCCCGCCCGGCGGTCCACCTGCGGCGATCATGTTTCATGAGTTGTTGCAAACAGCTGGGCTCCAGAAACGCCCTCATGAAACGCTCCAGGGCGTGAGCGACGACTTCAAGCTCGTGGAATCGCGCGACTGTCCGATGTCCACCTGCGCGGCCCCGCGGACTCCCGGTGCCGGACCGGCAAGGGGAAGGTGGCGATCCAGTACCACACCGCCCGCTTCCGCCTGGTGCCCCAGCTCGCCAAGGCGCTCAGCGTGCCGACCCCCGCCTTGCCCAAGCCGGGGTCGGCCTGAACCGAGCTGCCCCGGCCGGTGAGCGCCGGCGCCGAGCCGGTCGGACACGCCCGCCTCGGCTACGCCCGCGTCTCGACCGCCCGGCAGTCCCTCGACGCACAACTCGACTCCCTCGCCGGAGGAGCCGAAGGCGAGCAACGTCGGCCCGTAGTTCCTGACCGGGGAGCCGAAGGCCTCGCACGACCTGTCCTGCATCGTGTTCACCGTGCTCGCGGCCATGTCCGGCATGGAGCGCGAGTACATCCGCGACCGCACCCTCGAAGGCCACGAGTCCGCCCGCAAGCGCGGCAAGACCATCGGCGGGGCGGGCGTCACCCCCGGTGCACATTGTGTGTATTACTTCTGGCCAGGACCGCTCACGTTGCGTATGTGCTGCGATCGCGTGACTGCTTAGTGTCTCCAGAAGCAGCCACGGTGAGGCCGGCTTATTTCAGCTCCTCAGAATCACCGGATGCGGGTCTGGTGAACGTATGTCGAGCACACCGGGCCATGAGGCCTGATCCCTATGGAGGCGATATGACGGGGACCGCGGAAACGTACGACTACATTGTTGTGGGGGCCGGCTCAGCGGGCTGTGCGCTTGCTGCCAGGCTCTCCGAAGATCCGGACGTAACAGTGGCCCTGATCGAAGCCGGGCCACCCGCCACCGGGCGTCTGTTTGAGATTCCCGCCCTGTTCTCGCAGCAGCTCAAGACGACGTACGACTGGGACTTTGCCACAGAGCCCGAGGCGCAGCTGGGCGGACGCAGGATCTACCTGCCGCGTGGGCGGGCGATCGGCGGAACCAGCTCGATGAACACCATGCTCTACGTCCGCGGCCACCGCTACGACTACGACACATGGGAGCGGATGGGGAACCCCGGCTGGGGCTACGACGACGTCCTGCCGTTCTTCAAGAAGTCCGAGGACAACCAGCGCGGAGCCAACGACTTCCACGGGACCGGGGGCCCGCTGACCGTCAGCGACCCGGTCTCCGTCCATCCGCTGCTGACGGCCTGGGTGGAGGCGGCCCAGGACGCCGGCCACAAGTCCAACCCCGACTTCAACGGAACCGAGCAGGACGGTGTCGGCTACCACCAGGTCACCCAGCGCAACGCGCTGCGATGCAGCAGTGCGGTGGCGTTCCTCGAACCGGCGGCAGACCGCCCGAACCTCACCATCCTCCCTTCGACGACCGCCCTCCGCCTCAGCTTCGACGGCACCCGCGCCCAGGGACTGGAGGTCGACCACCTGGGCACCGTTCGACTGATCCGGATCAACCGTGAGGTCGTACTGTCCCTGGGCGCCTACAACTCCCCCCACCTGCTGCTGCAGTCCGGCGTCGGCCCCGCGGACGAGCTCGCCCAAGGGGGCATCACGCCTCTGCATGACCTGCCGGACGTGGGACGGAACATGCAGGACCACGCCGGGTGCTTCATCAGCTTCTTCAGCCACACTGAGCCGCTTCTCGGCCCGGACACCTCCCGCGAGGAGCAGCGGCTGCGTGAGCGGGGTGACGGACCTATGGCCTGGAACGAGGTCGGCGGTTTCTTCAGTACCAGCGATGACCTGCCGGCTCCCGACATTCAGGTGCACGCCGCGCTGGGCATCGTCCGTGACGAAGGACTCGCCGCTCCTCTTGAGCCGGGTATGTCCTTCGGGCCGTACGTCGCGCGTCCGAGCAGCCGCGGTTCCGTGCGCCTGCGCCACTCACACCCCTACGCCAAGCCGCGCATCGTGCACAACTATCTCGGTGACGAGGACGACCGCAGGCGGCTGCGGGAAGGCCTGCGCATCTGCATGCGCATCGCCCGCGAGTCGCGGCTCACCGACGTCCTGGAGTCCGGCCTCCACGGGGCCGCGGACGCGGGGCTGGCTCCCGTATCGGACCGCGACCAGGACATCGACGACTTCATCCACACCCAGTCGTTCTCGTTCTACCACCCGTCGGGTACGTGCATGATGGGCAAGGTCGTCGATTCCGAACTCCGCGTGCACGGGCTGGACAACGTCCGTGTGGCAGACACATCGATCATGCCGTCCCTGGTGACCGGCAACACCAATGCGCCGGCCATCATGATCGGGGAGCGGGCAGCCTCGTTCATCCGATCCGCGGCACAGTGACGAATCCACCCGGCCAGGCCCGCCGGCCCCGGACCACTGTTCCGGAGTCGCCAGACGTTCCCGTAGCACCCCATCTGGGGGCTCCCCATAGGGCCGCAAGATTCGAGCGTCATGGTGCCCGCAATCCCAGGCGACCGGTCGCGCTGTCGAGCGGCTGATGCGAGCTGAGAGCCTGTGTCATATCCCCGGCCGGGCGTGCGACGCCTGGCACGCACGCTGATCCGACCGGGGATATGACACAGGCTCTGAGGGAGATGGGCCTGCAGGGAGCACATCGGTGGGCAGTGGGCGTCGCACCACAGCCGCTGAGCCTTGGCGCTGAGAACGCCGACCTCTGCCGAGCGTGACTTCATCGCCCCGGCACACGGGGCCGTGCCCGAACCGGGCACGGTGCCTGGGCCACTACAGCTTCCGTGCCGACGTGCCTGCGACAGCGGCCCCCAGAGGACGCGGGAGGTGACGACGCGGACGAGGACGACGAGCGGTGAGGTGCCGATACACGGGCCGGCCTTCAAGCCTCCGAAGAGCCTGGGACGCACCGACCGTGTCCACGCCACTGACGAAGCGCCGTCTCTCGCGGAAAGTACGTGGCGCGGATCGCGGCCCTGATCATCACCGGGCGGCGTTTCATCGGGTCGGGAGCCAGGTGTCGATGGCTGCGGTCAGTTCGTCGAGTCTGGTGAAGACGTGTCCGTTCATACCGGTGGCCCGTGCCGCCCGTACGTTCTCTTCGCGGTCGTCGACGAAGAGGAAGTCAGCGGGCGCGGCCCGCATGGAGACGACGCAGTGGTGGAACGCCGCTGGGTCTGGTTTCGCCGCATTGATCTTTCCGGAGAAGGCGACATGGTCAAGGTTGCTCAGCCAGGGTTGTGTGGCCAGGAAGGCGTCCGCGTGGTCTGCGGGAATGTTGGACAGCAGGGCGACCTCGGCGACGTCCCTCAGGGACTGCACGTAGGCGACCATGCGGTTGTCGACGCGTGACCAGCTGTCGATGTCGGCGAGCCGCAACTCCTCGATCGTGTCGGCGTCGACGGGGAGTGACAGCCACCGCAGCACGGCCGTCCAGTACTCGGGCGCGGAATGCCGCGCGGCGTCGTAGGGCGGGCGGCAGCCCCAATAGGCCTCGGCGAAGGCGTCCGCGGGTGCGTCGCACCGGGCGGCCATCTCCGCCAGGGCGCCCGGGCGTTGGTGGAGGGCGATGACCCCGAAGAGGTCGAACAGCACGATCCGTCGGTCGGTGGACATGGCGGTTCCTCCGGAGTGTAGGGGTTTTCGGCTCAGGGGCGGGGGGCCAGGACGCGGGCGAGTGAGTCGAGGGACGCCAGGGCGTCGGGGCCGGTGGGAGTGAGGACGACGCTGGTCGCGCCCGCTGTGTGGCGGGCTGTGATCGCTTCGCGTGCCTGGTCGGGGGTGCCGGCGATGCTCAGTTGGCGGACCCAGTCGGCGGGCATGGTCTGGGCGAATTGCCGGGCGTCGGCGCAGGCGGCGCGGTGTTCGCGCAGCCGCGTGGCGAACGGCAGGGGGTCGATGTGGGCAGCCCAGGCCGGCTCGCCGACGGCGCTCAGTCCGTCGCGGACGCGGGCGAGAGCGGCGTCCTCGTCGTCATCGACGGCGGCGGCGTCGTAGGTGACGACTTCAGGGGCGCTCGCATCGGAGATGCTGCCCAGGTGCCTCAGCGAAGAGGCGATGTAGGCGGGGGCCGCGGGCTCGGCCAGGAGGAGCCCCACGGCCACCACCCCCCCCGCGGCCGGTGGTTTTTGGGCGCGTACACCCAGGACGAATG
>NZ_JBHYVB010000088.1:18021-34498 GCF_042750115.1 Streptomyces sp. NPDC059455 | reverse complement strand
GGCGGGGGGGGGGCGCTGTGCTCCCCGCCGCGGGGGGCGCGCCTGGCGGGCGGCGCCCGGGGGGCCCCCCCCCTCGGGGGGGGGGGGGGGGGGGCGCGGGGCGCGCCCGGCGGCCCCGCGGCCCCCACCTCGCCCGCGGCTGCCTGTGATTTGGGGCCGCGTACGCCGAGGACGATTGGGGGGACGGTGTCGGGGGTCTCGGTGATGACAACACCTTCGCAGCGCACATAGCGGCCGCCTGCCGGGCCGGGCTCGCCGCGCATGAGCAGGCGCAGCGCGGTCGTGTACTCCTTGATCAGCGTCAAGGGGCTGGTGGGCCAGGCTCCTGCCTGGCGCATCCAGTCGGGCATGCCGTGGCCGATACCGGCGATCAGGCGACCGGGGTAGAGCTGGGCGAGGGTGGCAAGTTCCATCGCGGCGAAGCACACGTTGCGGGCGCCGGCGGGCATGATGCCGATACCGACGGTGATGCTGGTGGTGCTGGCGAGGACGGGGCCGGCCTGGGCGAGTCCGCCGCGCCAGCCGAGGTCCTCCACCACCCACACCTGGTCGAACCCCAGTTCCTCGGCTCGCCGGGCGTAGGGCAGCACGTCCCGGACGGGCAGGTCGCGGGGAAGCATGATCCCGACACGGCCGCGAGCGGGAGTGGTATTGGTCTCGGGCATCAAGGGCTCCTTCTGGTGGCGGTGGGTTCTCCCACCGGTCTGGCGGCCGGGCGGAGGCGAGCGTGGAGGCCGCGGTGTGTGGCACGGCGTCAGGGGCCTGTCGCACAGGGGGTCAGTGGCTGCTCGGTGCCATCTCACGCGTGCGGTCGGATCCGGCGCGCAGGATTCGGATGGCCGCAGCGGTGAACGCGGCCCATATCCACGGCGAGACGGCCACGATCGTGACCCCGGCGGCGGCCTTGCCCACGGCCGGGCTCATGCCGTCGCTCGCGGCGCCCGCTCCGACGAGCGAGGCGATGACACCACCGACGGAGAACATGGCGTGGAAGGCCGACATGACGGGTCGGTCATATGCCTTCTCCACGTGCACGAAGTGGGCGTCCATGCTCACGTCGAGACAGCCGGCGCGGAAGCCGAAGACCAGCAGGGCACCCGTCGGCATCCAGGGATCCCGGGGCAGGCCGGGCAGTCCACCACCGTGCCGCACAGGACGAAGCAGACGAAGTTCGCCACACGGGCGGACCGAAGCGAGCGTTCCATGCCGATCACCATAACGAACGTACTGTGTGATTGGAAAGCCCCAGAATGAACAGCTTGCTTGTTCGTTTCGAGGTGATGTTCAATCGCGGTATGAGCAACGCAGACCGACACAGGCTGATCGCCCAGGCCGTCGGAGAGTCGGGCAGTGCCACGGTCCAGGAACTCGCCGCGCTGACCGGCGCCTCGGAGATGACCATCCGGCGCGACCTCGACACACTGGCCGCCCACGGCGTCCTAGAACGCGTCCGCGGCGGGGCACGCACCCTGCTGCTCAGGGGCGAGGAGCCGCCCTTCGCGCTGCGCGCCCACGAAGCCATCGACGCCAAGCGCCGGATCGCGGCCGAGGTGTCCTCGCTCATCGCCGACGGCGAGACCGTCCTCCTCGACAGCGGCACCACCTGCCTGGAGGTCGCCCGTCTGCTGCGTGGCCGGCAGGTCACCGTGATGCCCCTGTCACTGCAGGCAATCCACGTCCTAGGCGACGCCCCGGGTCCGACCACGCTGATGGTGCCGGGCGGACGGCCCCGCGCCGCCGAGGGGGCCCTGACCGGCCCCCTCACGCTGGCCTCCCTGGCGGCGCTGCGCTTCGACACCGCGATCGTCGGCTGCTGCGGTCTGAGCGCGGCCGAGGGCCTGACCGCCTACGACCTCGACGACGCGGCGGTGAAGAAGGCCGGCATCGCCTCCGCCCGCCGCATCGTCGCCGTCGCGGACGGCAGCAAAGTCGGCCGCACCGCCTACGCCCACGTCGGCCCCTCCACCCTCCTGGACACCCTCGTCACCGACACCACGGCACCTGCCGACGAGGTGACCGCGCTCGAAAGCGGCGGCACCGTCGTCAAAACCGCCTGACAAGTCCCTTGTGGTCGGCAATCCTTCAGAGCCGATCGGCACCGTAGCGAGCTCTCCCGCACAGAATCGCGGTGCTCACAGTGTGCCATTCAATGACCGACCATTGCTCACTTCGTGCATGTCCTGCGCGCAGGGGACTGTTTAGCCTCTTCAAGAACCACTCCGGCAAGACCTCTCCATGTCTCGGTCCCATCTCCAGAGAAATTTGCCGCAATGGACAGCATGACCCCCGTCCACCGAATAAGCGTAAAGGCACCGAAAGGAAGTCAGATTGATGGATAGCCCGGTCTCGCAGAATTACACGCCCGCGGAACTGCAGCCGGATTCCCTGCTCTCGGTCGGAACCGCGGATGAGATGAACACGGATGTCCTGATCATCGGCTCCGGCATGGGCGGCGCCACCCTGGCCTGGGCCCTCAAGGATTCCGGACACCAGGTGCTGGTCGTCGAGCGCGGCACCTTCCTCCCCCGCGAGCCCGAGAACTCGCAGCCGACCGAGATGTACCTGAAGGGCCGGTACAAGAACGCCGGCTACTGGTACGACGGCAGCACGGGAAAGCCGTTCGCACCGGGCGTGTACTACTGGGTCGGCGGAAACACCCGCTTCTACGGCGCCATGCTGCCCCGCTTCCGGCGCAGCGACTTTACCGAGGTGGAACACCACGAAGGCACCTCGCGGGCATGGCCGTTCACCTACGAGGACCTGGAGCCCTTCTACAGCACCATGGAGCAGCTGCTCCAGGTGCACGGGCAGACCGGTGAAGACCCGACCGAGCCGCCGCACTCACAGACCTACCCCTGCCCGGCGCTCAAGCACGAACCGGTAATCGAGCGGTTTGCTGGGTCTTTGCGCAGGCAGGGCCTGCACCCATACCACGCCCCGAACGCGCTGAATGTGCGTGGTCAGAACGACCGTGCCGCCGTGGCCACCGCGGATGGTTGCCCAGACGAGACCGGGATGAAGTCTGACGCGGAGAACAGGATTCTGCTGCCCGCGCTGAGTGACGGTGTGAAAATCATGACGGGAGCCGAGATCACCCGGTTGATCACCTCCCCGGACGGCCGCAAGGTTGTCGCGGCCGAGGCACGACATGCGGGCCGCACCGTCCGCATCAACGCCAAAAGCTTTGCCGTGGCCGGTGGCGCGGTCAACTCGGCAGCGCTGCTGCTGCGCTCGGCCGACGACGCGCATCCGCGGGGGCTCGGCAACTCGTCAGGGCTGCTGGGCCGCAACTACATGGTCCACAACAGCACGTTTTTCGTGGGCGTCAACCCGCTGCAGATCAACCCCACGAAGTGGCAGAAGACGCTCGGGCTGAACGATTTCTACGAGGCGGGCCCGGGGACGCCCTTCCCGCTCGGCAACCTGCAGATGCTGGGCAAGCTTCAGGCCCCGATGCTCAAGTCTGCCCGTCCGTGGGTACCGACGCGGGTCCTGAAGTTCATGTCGGACAGGAGCATCGACATCTACTTGACGACCGAGGATCTCCCGTCGCTGGAGAACCGGGTCCGGGTGGATGGTGACCGGATCCTCATCGACTGGAAGCCGAACAACCTCCAGCCACACCGCACGCTCGTGAGCCGGGTCACCAAAATGGTCCGTAAGGCGGGCTATCCGCTGATCTTTACCCAGCGCATGGGTATCGAGACGAACTCACACATGTGCGGCACTGCCGTCGCAGGCCACGATCCCGCGGAGAGCGTCCTCGATCCCTTTTGCCGCAGCCACGATATCGAGAACCTCTGGGTGACCGACTCCTCGTTCTTCCCATCGTCCGCCGCACTCAACCCAGCCCTGACGATCGGCGCCAACGCGCTGCGCGTCGCTCCGTCGATCGCACAAGCCACCAAGAGCTGAGCCGGTACTCGGAATTTCGGAAGCCGCAGGTGCGGGTTGCCAAGTCTGGTATCACGTACGCCGAAGCGTCGGCTTGCGCAGCAGATCGTAGCCTCGAACCGCGAGCTGTAGGCGCTGCTGGTTTTCGATGTGAGTAAGGTCGATTCCAAGGATCTCGGACAGCTTTTCGAGGCGATGATAGACCGTCCGCCGCTGGATGAAGAGCACGTCTGCTGCCCGTGCTTTGTTGCCGCCGCAATCCAGGAAGGTCCGCAGGGTCGGCAGTAGCGGGTTCTTCGCCAGGGCGTCGTGCTCGAGCAGCGGTCCCAGTTCGTCCTCGACGTAGCGTGTGAGTTCGGGTCCGTCGGAGAGCGCCACCAGCAGACGAAGCGCTCCCAGGTCATCGAAATGCCGCACTTGCGGCTCCACCG
This sequence comes from Streptomyces sp. NPDC059455, assembly GCF_042750115.1. Classification (NCBI taxonomy): domain Bacteria; kingdom Bacillati; phylum Actinomycetota; class Actinomycetes; order Kitasatosporales; family Streptomycetaceae; genus Streptomyces; species Streptomyces sp. NPDC059455. The sequence continues at coordinate 30,173 of NZ_JBHYVB010000088.1, read as the reverse complement.
CGGCTGCTGCCACTGAGGCGGCGCTGCGGCTCTGCCTCAGCGCAAGAGGCAATGCCGCCGGTGGCACGATGCGGCTGATGCCACCTCCGACGCCGTGGTCGCTCAATGTGATCTGCACCTGACTCGGGTCGCCGCCGGCGGGAAGACCGACGACTGCCGTGTCGAAATCCCCGGTGTCGCCGACGACGGCGGGCCAGTCGGCGTCATGGAACAGGCGAGCGAGGGTGTGATCCTTGAAGGGTTGGCCGTCCCCCGCGCACGCCGTGACGACAATCAGGTCACGCCCACGGAGGTCCTGCCCGAGCGCCAGGCTCAGGCTGACGAACTTCTCCCCGGTGATGTCGCCGAGCAGTAGCCGGTTCAGGAGGGCTGTCTGGCGTTGGGCCGAGCGGGCCCCGTGCTCTCTCTCACTGAGCAGGGTGATCGCTACCGCCGCGGCTGCCCGTTCCAGCGTGCGCAGGTCGGTGCGGCTTGGCTGCGCCTTGCCGTGCAGAAGGTGCAGCCAGCCCCACTCCTCTCCCCGAAGGATCACGGGCTGGCGTGCGCAGGGCACGACATCGCGGAACGACGCCGCGCGGGCCGTGGGAACCGCGGGGCCCCGGGCCGCGAGGGAGTGGTGGCGTTCGTGGATGGCCCGGGAGTGTGCGCTCCACCGGTTCACGATCTCGTCGGCTTCCGGAGCGGCGCCTCCGTAGGCGAGCATTTGGTGAGCCACGTCTTCCAATATCACGGCGTGCCCCGTGCGGTGGGCCAGTTCTCGGACCACCCCGACATAGTCATCGTCGGCGAGCAGCAGATCCATGAATGCCTGGCTGGTGGCCTCTTCGGCGGTCAGTTGTTCCAGGCGCATCTGGACCAGCACTTCGTGGACCTGGGCTGATGTCTCGACGAAGGGGATCTCGTCCGTCAGCCCGACGAGGGGCAGACCGACGGCTTCGGCCTCCTCGACAGCGGCCTCGGGCATTTTATCGAACATACGTCCGGCAAGTTCGACGACCAGAACGGCAGCGCGGGCGTCCGCGAGACGCCGGATGAAGGCGCGCTGCTGGCCGGCTGTGGTTCCCATGCCGAGTCCGGCGGTCAGCAGCATTTCTTCGCCGGTGAGGAAGCGGTGAATGTCCGGGATCTCGCCGGTGTGGACCCAGCGCACGGGACGGTCCAGGTTCTTCTCTCCCGCGTGGACGCGCACCTCGGTGCGGGTGAACACCTCGAGTTCCAGAGCGGCGCGAACGGTCAGGACTTCAGTCATGAGCTTCTCCAGAGTGTGCAAGATCCATGAGCAATATCGCACATGTTGTGTCTGTCGCCACAGGCCGCTGTTTACCCAGACTTCAGGTCAGCCCCCAGACACGTCCATCTGCAAGGAGTGCAGAGTGCCCAGCACGAGCAAGATCGTGAAGGGTCCCCTCGCGGTAGAAGCGTCGCGGACCAGCCGACCGGAAATCGTCGCCACCGTCGCCGAGGTTATCGCCGACGTTCGGCAGAACGGTGACGCCGCCGTACGCCGGTGGTCGCAGAAGTTCGACGAGTGGAGCCCGGAGTCGTTCCAGCTGAGCCCCGACCAGGTCGCCTCCGTGGTCTCCTCGGTCCCTGAGACAGTCCTCGACGATCTGCGCTTCGTCCAAAGGCAGGTCCGCGGCTTTGCCCAGGCTCAGCGGGATTCCCTGAACGACTTCGAGGTCGAGACCCTGCCCGGGGTGTACCTGGGACAGCGCAACATCCCCATCGGCGCGGCCGGCGCGTATGTTCCCGGAGGCCGGTATCCGCTTACGGCGTCGGCCCATATGACCGTGCTGACGGCCAAGGTCGCCGGTGTCGGGCGGGTCGCGGCGACGACCCCGCCGGACCGCGGGACGCCGCCACCCGTGAGCATCGCCGCGATGCATCTGGCGGGCGCGGACGAGATCTACGTCATGGGTGGTGTTCAGGCGGTAGCGGCCCTGGCACTGGGTACTGAGACGATCGCCGCGGTCGACATGCTCGCCGGGCCGGGAAACGCCTATGTGGCAGAGGCCAAACGGCAGCTCTTCGGTGAGGTCGGTATCGACCTGTTCGCCGGGCCGACAGAAGTGCTGATCGTCGCCGACGAGACCGCCGACCCGTTGGTGGTGGCCACCGATCTGCTGTCCCAGGCCGAGCACGGACCGGACTCCCCGGCAGTCCTGATCACCACGTCGCAAGAGGTGGCCACGCGGACCATCGCGTACGTGGAGGAGCTGCTGCCGGGACTGTCCACCGGCGAGATCGCCGGACGGGCCTGGCAGGACAGGGGTGAGGTGATCGTGGTCCCCGGCCTCGATGCCGCCTACGAGCTCGCCGACGCGTACGCGAGCGAGCACGTGCAGATCCTGACGGCCGAGCCCCGTGAAGCACTGCACCGGATGCGGAACTACGGCGCGCTGTTCCTCGGCGACAAGACCTGCGTCGCCTACGGCGACAAGGTCATCGGCACCAACCACGTCCTGCCGACGCTGGGGGCAGCCCGATACACCGGTGGACTCTGGGTCGGCAAGTACCTCAAGACGGTGACCTACCAGGAGATCCAGAACGCCACCTCCAGCGCCGAACTCGGCGAGATCTGCGGGCGGGCCTCCCGCATCGAGAACTTCGAGGGACATGCCCGCTCGGGCGACGTCCGCAGCGCGCGCTACGGATCGGCCCGGCCGGCCTGGACCGACCACGCCTTCGGACGGGCCTGACCGGTGCCGGCGGATCAGGACTTACGCCACACCGCCCCCGCAGCGAGGCTGCCGTTCCGCGACGAGCAGTCCTACTTCAATCCCCGGAGATCGTCATGTCAGCTACAGAGAACGAGGCGCAGGCGGCGTCGAGCACCGCTCGTGTCGCTTCCTCGGGCGGGGCCGTCGGCCCGGTCTCATCAAGTGAGGACGCCGAACTGCTCGCGGCACTGGGCTACGAGCAGCGCTTTGACCGCAAGGTCAGCCTGTGGTCGAACTTCGCCCTCGGCTTCGTCTATCTCTCGCCCCTCGTGGGCGTCGTGTCCCTCTTCGCAGTCGGTCTGTCCACCGCCGGCGGACCGTCCATCTTCTGGATAGCCATCGTCGGTATCGGGCAGTTCCTGGTCGCCCTGGTCTTCGGCGAGATCGTTTCGCAGTTCCCCCTCGCCGGCGGGCTCTATCAGTGGGCCCGGCGCCTGTGGAATGGGCGCTACGCCTGGTTCACCGCGTGGACCTATATCTGTTGCATCACCATCGGTATCACCAGCACGGCCTTGTTCAGCTCGGACTTCGTGGCCAGTCTCTTCGCCGGTACCGCCGACCAGCCGGGGGTCTCCTCCTCCCCCGGCCAGCGCCTGCTCATCGCCGTTGCCATCACAGCCGTCTGCCTGATGTGCAACAGCTTCGGCACCAGGACCCTGGCGCTGATCTCGAAGATCGGCCTCGCCGCGGAGCTGATCGGCATCATCCTCGTAGGCCTTTACCTGCTGGCCTTCGAGCGGCACAACTCGATCTCGATGTTCTTCGACAGCGGCGGTACCAGCGATGGGGGCAGCTACTTCGGAGCGTTCGTCGCCGCCTCGATCGTCGGGCTCTTCCTCTACTACGGGTTCGAGGCATGCGGTGAAGTCGCCGAGGAGGTGCCGAATCCCGCGCGCAGCATCCCCCGCGCCATGCAGTTGACCGTGGTGGTCGGAGGACTGTCAGCGGTCTTCGCATTCGCCGGTTACGCGCTCGCCGCACCGGACCTCCCCTCGATCCTGGCGGGGAAGGACGCCAATCCGATTCCTGCGATCCTGCAGAGTTCGATCGGCACCGTCGGTACGAAGCTGGTGCTCGTCGTCACCCTCACATCCTTCATCGCCGGCGTCATGAGCCAGCAGGCCGCGGCGAGCCGCATCGTCTTCTCCTTTGCCCGCGACGACATGTTCCCCGGCGCCCGTCTCTTCTCAAAGATCTCCCGCAAGTACCGTGTCCCGACGAACGCCCTGCTGGCCGTGAACGTCACACCGCTCCTGCTGTTCGTCTTCGTCTACTTCTCGCCCGACTCACTCGTCAAGATCGCTGCCTTCCAGGTGCTGGCCGGATACGCGGCCTTCCAGCTGATCGTCCTGGCTGCCCTGCGGATGCGGTTCCGGGGCTGGCGGCCGGCCGGTGCGTGGACCCTCGGCCGCTGGGGACTCACGGTCAACGTGGCAGCCCTGGTCTATGGAATCCTGGCCATGGTGCTCCTGGCCGCTCCCAGCGGCGACGCCGGGGCCTCGTTCGTGGACCGCTGGATCGCACTCCTCGGTTTCCTCCTCGTCTCAGCGGCGGGCCTCGCATACCTGCTGGCGGCCAAACCGGAACGTAAATCCACCGCGCCGGAAGGCGACGCTCTGGAAGTGGCGGAACGCCTTCGCAACCGCGCCGCAAGCACTGCCCGTACGACGGAAGGGACGAACGCATGAGCCGCGTTCTGTATCTCTACGGTGGCTGGCCGGGGCACAAGCCCTACGAGGTCGCCCAGGAATGGGCGCTCCCGATTTTCAAGGACCTGGGCTTCGACGTCGACGTGGCCAACGACATCTTCGCGCTCGACGCCGATCTCACCGGCTACGACCTGATCGCCCTCAACTGGAACAACGCCCTGCTGTCCGAGGGGCTCACCGTGGCCCAGGAGGGAAGTCTGCTGCGGGCGGTGGAGTCCGGCACCGGGATCGCCGCCTGGCACGGAGCCGCGGCAGCGTTCCGCATGAGCCTGAAGTACCACTGGCTGATCGGAGGCAGTTTCCTGGAGCACCCTGCCGGTGAGGGGGTGAAGTACCCCTACGAGGTCTCCATCACCGACACCGGCCACGAGATCACGGCAGGGGTCAAGGACTTCCGCGTGGCTTCTGAGCAGTACTACATGTCGGTCGACCCCAACAACCACGTCCTGGCGCAGACCACCTTCACCGGCGAGCATCTGCCCTGGCTGGAGGGTAAGACCATTCCCCAGGCATGGATCCGGACCTGGGGCGCGGGCCGGGTCTTCTACAGCGCGGTCGGACACGATCTCGATGACCTGCGGAACCCCGACGTGACCCGGCTGTGTACCCAGGGCTTCGCCTGGGCCGCCCGCCGGGGCCAGTGACCACAAGAACCGAACCGAGCTGAGTGGGAGCAACCACATGCCAGTCCTCACCGGAGGCCAGATCGTCGCGCGGACCCTGCGCAACTACGGCGTCGACTACGTCGCCGGCATTCCCGGTCACGGCATCTGGTCACTGACCGACGCCTTTCTCGACAACGAATCCAAGATCCCGTTCATCCAGACCTTCCACGAGCAGAGCGCGGTCCACCTCGCCGACGGCTACTACCGTGTCACCGGCCGTCCCCAGGCCGCGGTGACCTCCATCGGCGCGGGCGCCAGCAACACCGTGATCGGGATGGGGACCGCTTTCACCGACTCCACCAGCGTCCTGGTCATCACCGGCGGCCCGCCGACCCACATGCGCGGCCACGGCCTGCTTCAGGAACTCGACCGCTACACGGCCAACGACTTCCCCAAGGTCGCCGAGGCCGTCAGCAAACGGCACTGGGTCGTCACCCGCGTCGAGGAGCTCCCCTTCGTCCTGCACCGCTGTTTCAACTCCATGCTGACCGGTCGCCCCGGCCCCGTGCACCTCGAGGTGCCGATGGACGTACAAGCCGAGGCCGCGAACGTCGACCTGCATGACCTGGCGCGACGCGTGCCCGTCGGACGCCAGCACCCCGACCCCGAAGCGGTGGACCGTGCTGTCGAGGTGCTTCGTGGAGCCGCCCGGCCGGTCATCGTCGTCGGCGGTGGCGCCATCACCTCCGAGGCCTCCGGCCAGGTCCTGGCTCTGGCCGAACGCTGGCAGATTCCGGTCGTGACCACCTGGAACGGCAAGAGCGCCTTTCCCGAGGACCATGCGCTGTTCGCCGGCAGCGTCGGTCAGACCGGCACGCTGGTCGGCAACGCGATCGCCAGCTCCGCCGACGTCGTGGTCTCCGTCGGCTGCCGCTTCACCGACTGGTCGGCCTCCAGCTACGCCAAGGGCATCAGCTTCTCCATTCCGCCGGCGAAGCTCATTCACATCGACATCGACCCCCACGAGATCGGTAAGAACTACCCCGCCGAGGTGGGTATCGTCGCCGACGCACAGCGAGCCGTGGCCGCGATCGTCGACTCCCTGCCCGCACAGGGCGCCGACCGCTCCGAATACCTGGCCGAGCTGGCCGTTCTCAAGGAGCAGTGGGAGGAGAAGCTCGCCGGGCGCCGCGACAACGACCGCTTCCCCTTCACCTCACAGCGCCCGCTGGGTGCCCTGCGCTCCGTCCTTCCCCGTGACGCGATCATCGTCGCCGGCTCGGGCAACACCCAGGGGGCGGTCAAGCAGACCTTCCCCGTGTACTCCCCGCGCACTCACCTCACCTCAGGCGGCTTCTCCTCCATGGGCTGGGCCATCCCGGCCGCGGTCGGCGCCAAGCTGGGCCGGCCGGACCACCCCGTGGTGTGCGTCCTGGGCGACGGTGACTTCCTCATGACCGCGCAGGAGATCGCTCTGAGCATCACCACCGGCGCACCGGTGGTCTTCGTCGTCCAGAACAACGCGGGCTACATGTCGATCCGCGGTGGCCAGCGCAAGCAGACCTCCCGCCACATCGGCACGGAGTTCTCGCATCCCGACGGCACGCCTTACAGCCCCGACTTCGCCGCCATGGGCCGGTCCTTCGGCATCGAATCATGGAAGGTATCGGACGCCGACTCCCTGGAGTCGACCCTGCGCAAGGCAGTCCAGTCGGGCGAACCCGCCCTGGTGGAAGTCCCGACGGACCGCGACGCGGCCGGCCCCTGGGTGCCTGGCTGGTGGGACTTCCCCGTCCCGGCGTACATCACGGACGAACGCCAGGAGGAGTACCAGCGCACTCGGTCCACCGAGCAGCACCTCTGAGTAGTTCTCCCAGACTCCGCGGCCGCCGCGCTCGCAGCGGCTGCGGAGTTCCGGATGCCAAGCACTTCGGCCAGGCGGAGGAATCCGTTCAGCGGAGTCATCGCCATCCGGGCGTCCTCCAGGGTGAGGGGCGTGCGCAGCGGTACCGGGGACGGGGAGTAGTCGACGCTGTAGCCCTTGCCGGGACGGATCGGCAGCGGGACACCCAGCTCGGCGGTCATCCGGCCGGCCCGGACACCGCCGGTGAGCGGCAGGGTGTCGCCCGTGAACTCAGGCCCTGCGCGAGCTCGTTCAATATGACCGTGCGCTCGGCGCTTCCTGCGCCGGGGCGACGCCGTCACCGGCGTGCTCACCGACAAGGGGCACGGCGTCCAGGCGCGGGCAACGGTGGAGGACGGCCCCGAGAGCGTACGGCTCGCCGGTGTCCGACCGATGCGTACCCCGGCGGTGCTTCGACCAGGCCATGGCTCGCATCGCGGGCCGGTTCCGCCGAGTAACCAGGGGCGACGGCGCGGGCATTCGTGCTCGGACTGCTGTCCGGCGTCGAGCGCAAGAACTGTGGGCGGCTGGCCGAGGAGGCAGGCCATGCCCGCCCCGGTGCGATGCAGCGGCTGCTTCCGTCGGCTCTACTTCCCGAGCACGCCTGGTGCCGGGATCCCGGTCGCCGGTCGGGCTCCGGGGTTCCCGAGCAGGTGGAGTTCGCCGCCAAGCCCCGCCTGGCCCTGCAGATGATTGAAGCGGCCCTGGATGCTGGGTGCCCCTCCTCGTGGGTGACCGGCGACGAGGTCTACGGTCAGGACCCGCATCTTCGCTCTGTCCTGGAGACACGTGGGATCGGCTACGTCCTGGCGGTTGCCTGCACCACCAGGTGCGGATCAACGAGAACCGCACCGTGGTCCAGGCTGGCACCGTGGCCGCCTCACTGCCAATGGGCCAGGCCGACCTGGACCACTACCAGGTCCGCCACTGGACTTTCTGGCACCGCCACATCACCCTGGCCATGCTCGCGCTGGCCTTCCTCGCCGCCGTCGTCGTCAGCACGAGGCCCGATCGGAGCACCGACCCGTGCCGTCCGGTCCGCAGTATCGACCCGAGCGACCTGACCATCCCGGAGATCCACCACCTCATCGGCACACTCTTCAGATCTCCGGCCATGCCGCCGCACCGCCTTCTGACCTGGTCAATCTGGCGCAGACTCCACCAGGCGCAGGCCAGACGCGCCCATTACCCACGACGTCTCATCAGCCATTCGGACACCTGGATCACGTTCGCACTGGAGTACTAGGTCAGTTGCGCGCAGAGGGCGTCGACCGTGTTGGTGGCACGAGCGAGCCCGAGGTGGTCGATGTAGTCCCGCGACTCGACGATCAGCCCGTCGCGGATCCGGAGGACGATGATGCCCGGCGCGGCCCAGCCCGCGTCGCCGCGGTAAGTGAACTCGCCGATGACCACCTCGGGGTCGGCAGTGTGGTGGACGCGTACGTCCTCGACGCGGAAGCCCGCCATGCCGGCCAGCCCCGCCGCGGCGGCGAAGTGCTGCCGGAGTGCTTCGCGGCTGAGCAGCGGGGTGTCGCCGAGCGGGGCCATCGGGTGTCGCACATCGGTTTCTTCGGCGTAGAACTCGGCCAGCTTGTCGACCTGACCGCGGTCACCGTTCTGCAGCCGGCAGGCGCCGTCGAGCATGGCACGGAACGTCTCTTCGGGGGTTCGCATCATGGTCGCCCTTCTAACCGGAGTCTTCACTCCGGACTATACGGAGTCCCCACTCCGGACCGCAAGAGTGGATCACGGGGCCCGCGGGAGCGAGGGATCCGGGGGAGGGAAAATGGCTGGATGCGAAGCGACGCGCAAGCGAATCGGGACCGGGTGCTGGCCGCAGCCGAAGAGGTCTTCGGCGAGTCCGGCAAAGCCGGTTCGACCGAGGAGGTCGCGCGCCGGGCCGGCGTCGGGATCGGCACCGTGTTCCGGCACTTCCCGACCAAGCGGCTGCTGGTCGAGGCCACGATCGTGCGGCACCTCACCCTGCTCACCGACACAGCGCGGGCGCGAGGCGAGGGTGGCGAGGCCGGGGCGGCTTTCCGGATGACGTTCCGGGAGATGGTCTCAGGCGCACCGGCGAAGCTCGCGCTCGTCGCGCTGCTGGAGGAATCCGCTGATCCGGCGGGCGCCACTGATGAGGTGGAGGCTGCGGCCTCTGTGTTGCGGGACGCCGTCGAGGTGTTGCTGTCCCGGGGCCAGGAAGCCGGTGAGGTGCGCGCGGACGCAACGGTGGACGAGGTCTACGTGCTGATCAGGGCGCTGGCCAACGCCCGGGGTGACCGGGCTGTCGTAGACAGGGCGATCGGCATGGTGCTGGACGGACTGTCGCCGGGGCGTTCCGAGTAGCCACCCTGCGGCCTACGGATCAGAGGGTTGGTACTGCGACGCCACTCCCCTGCCGAAACGGTTTCATGATCGGGCCGTTGATTGTTGTGTGGCGGATGTCGATGTTGCCGTGTGATCGGCGGAGCTGGATCGGTTGCATGCCCGGTTCGCGGGTCGTTTTACGAGGTCGGAACCGCGTCGACGGGCTCGGCAGTACATGTCCGGGCTCGCTGCCGGGCTGGACCGTAGGAACCGCTGGACGGTGGCCGAACAGGCCGGGGAGGCATCGCCGGGAGACTTGCACCAAAGCCCCAATCGGTCGTGTTCCGTGCTGACCTGGGCCTTCGTGGTGGAGAGTCACTGATCGCAGAGCCCCGAGTTCGCTGTGATGATGCGGATCCCGGCGGCTCTGCAGCGGAATGTCCGCTGACCGACGTGGACGGCTGGCCAGGCGTTCGCGGCGGGCGGCAGCGGCCTGCGGTGCGGTCGGCTTCGCCCGTATGACCGCCCGCTACACGGAATGTCTCCCGCTACGCCGCCGCCTCGGCCGGCAGGGTCGGGACGCGGTGGGGTCGCCGGTCGGTAGTACGGCGATGGGCCCGTCTTCGTACGGCCACACGGTCTTTGCGAGGACGAGCCTGTGGGTGGAGCCAGGGCGAACGGGGCGGGGGCGGAAGGCCGCTATTACGTCCTCCTCGCCAACCGCGTCCACCCCCGCGGTTTCCCGGCGGTCCGCCGCGCCTGCCACCACCACGCGGCGGCCCTCGCCTGGGCAACGGACACACTCCGCACCGCTGCACCCTGGAGCTGCATAACCCGGTGAGCGGCTGCCGATTGCCGGTTGACGGCCGCCCAGGAGGTCCCGGCCTGGTTGGCCTCCGTCGGTCTCAGCGGGACACCGCGCGCAGCGCCCCGGACCGGCGGCCGGTCAGCCGGTCCAGCGCGGTGACGGAGGCGTCGTCGACGGGGATGTGCACCATCAGGCGCCGATCGTCGTCGGCGGACAGCGCGGTCAGCCGCAGCGCGTCGGCAAGTGCCGGGAGCACGGACGCGGACGGTCTGTGGTCGCGCCCCTGCTCGAGCCGGGACTCCACGCCGCCCCCGGCGAGCATGGTCGGCTCGGCCCGGCACAACCCCGGCGTCCGGCGGCGCGGACCGGCGGGCAGCTCCACGTCAGCGGGGGCTACGACCTCGCTGCGGCTGCGGAGGAAGAGCCCCAGCTCGTTGTCGCTCCTTCACTCGAAGTGAACGGCCGTTCTGCTTGGCGGGCCAACCCTCCAGCCCGGTGTACAAGTCGTGAAGGCTGCGCCAGACGCCCTGAAGCCGATACAGGGATGCGCCGACTTCCGAGCCGCCGCGGACCCGGCAGCGATGAAGGCCCAGGACCTGATCAGCCCCAACTTCATCGCCACCGAGGCGAACACGAAGTACAAGGGACGGAATGCCCGGTAGCCGCGTCGGCGCGGCCTTCTCCGACCGCACCGGCATCCCGGCCGAACTGGTCGTTCTGGAAGAGGACCCTCCCGAACTGCCCGCCTCCCGATCGGAGGTGCTGGCGGCGGCGGTACGGGAGTCCCTGCTGAACGTGGAGAAACGCGCCGGGGCGAGGTGCCGTGACCGTGTCCGTGCGGCGCAGCGGCCCACTGCTGACGGTCGCCGTGCACGACGACGGCGTAGGGCTGGGCCCGGCACACCAACCGGGGCTCGGCCTCGCCAAGACCGCCGAGGCCATCGGCCGACTGGGCGGCTCCGTCCGCGTCGTCCGCGACCCGGACGGCGGCACGGTCTGGCGGGCACAACTGCCCTGCTGACGACCCGCCCCACGCGCATCGTCATCGTGGACGCCCCCCGGTCGTCCACGACGGGGGCGCGGCGCAGCTCAGCGGATACCCCGACCTCACCGTCGTCGGCCACGCCGAAACCGGCGTCACGGCCGTCGAGCTGTGCGCACGCGAACAGCCCGACATCGTATTGCTCGACCGGCGCCTCCCCCACCGCCTCGCCGCCGATGTCGTCCCCGACGTGCACCGCGTCAGCCCCGGCAGCCGTGTCCTGCTCTTCACCGCGTTCCCCGAACACGCCGCCGTCGCGCCGACGCTGGCCGCGGATGCCTACGGGCTCCTGGTCAAGGACGCCGGGAGCACGGCGGTACGCGAAGCCATCCGCGGCGTGGCCCACACCGCTCGTTCCGAACCGGCCGGTCCACCCCCTACGCCGCTCCCATCACCGCCCGTGAGTACGACGTCCTGCGTGTCGTCGCGGCCGGATACACCACCTGATCGCCCCCACCAGCAGATCGGCTACTGCGCGGTGGGCTTCAGCCTGCCTCGCCACTTCGCGGAGGAAGACCAGTCCCCGCTCATCGCCCTGAGCGGGCTGGTCGCCCAGGCACTGGAACGGGCCCGCCTCTACGACGCCGAGCACACCCGCGCCCAGCAACCGCAGCGCGGCCTGCTGCCACGCACCGCACTCTGCCCGCCCCTGCCGCCCGTCACCGCCGCCGCCCGCTATCTGCCCGCCGGTGAAGGCGTGCAGGTCGGCGGCAACTGGTACGACCTCATCCCACTGTCCGGGGCACGGGTAGCCCTCGTCATCGGCGACGTCATGGGCCACGGACTGTGCGAAGCCGCGACGATGGGCCGACTGCGCACCGCTGTCCACACCGTCACCGACCTCGAACTCCACCCTACGAACTCCTCACCCACCTCAACGACCTCGTCGGCGCCCTCGGAGACGACCGCTACTTGTTGATCAGCGGCGACCCAGCGGGCCTCCGAGGCGGGGTGTCCCGGTTCCGGCGTGCACTGCTGAGCTGGGGCGTGGGGGGGAGCGGGGTTGGGGGTTCGAGCTCCCCGGCGCGGTTTAGCCCCCACGTGGAGAGGGGGTGAGG
>NZ_JBHYVB010000088.1:4680-18011 GCF_042750115.1 Streptomyces sp. NPDC059455 | reverse complement strand
CGCTCTCGGGTGCGGCGGGGGGGTGGGCGCTGTTGCGGTTCGTCAGCGGGGTGGGGTTGTGTTTCGCGCGGTTGGTATCGCGATGCCTAACGCCTGGCGGATGATCCGCCCAGTTGTCACGTGGTCATCGGGCGGCGACGGTCTCCGTGGTCTCCGTCTCGTCCGCGGCGGCGGAAGCTGAGTCCTTCGGGCCGCGAAAAGCGATGTAGACGAGCAGCACGCCCATGACGGCGGCGCCTGCCCACATGGCCTGCTGCCAGCCGTCGACGAAGGACTGCTGGGCGGCGTGGACCAGGTCCTGTGCATGCGAGTCCGCACTACCCGCGGCCTCGACCGCGTTGGCGATGCCTTCCCGCGCGGTGTCCGCGGTCCCCTGCGGGATGCCGTGCAGCCTGCCGTCGATGGCGCCGCGGTAGCCGGCGGACAGAAGCGCGCCGAGCAGGGCGACACCGAGAGCGGTGCCGAACTCGCGGGTGACGTCGTTGAGGGCGGAGGCAACGCCCTGCTTCTCTCGCGGCAGGGAGTTGGTGATGGCCTCGGTGGAGGGCGTCATCGACAGACCCATACCGACGCCCATGGCGAGCATGCCGGCCAGGATGGAGAGGTATCCGCCGTCGACGGAGACGAAGAGAGCCATCAATGCCAGGCCGAGGGTGGCCAGGGCGACGCCCACGGTCATGGTGGAGCGGGCGCCGATGCGTGCGGCCATCTTGGGGGCCAGGCCGGACGTCATCATCATCATGACGGCCATCGGCATCATCGCCACGGTGGACAACAGCCCGGACCAGCCCAGGACCGCCTGGAAGAACGGGAAGAGGACCACGGCGATACCCGCCTGGACCCCGAAGACGACGAGCAGGGTGATCGAGCCGCTGGCCAGGCCGCGCTCACGGAACAGGCGCACGTCCAGCAGCGAGGCGTCGCGGCGGTGCAGTTCCCAGGCCACGAAGGCGACGGAGGCGATGACCCCGACGATCAGGCTGATCAGAGTCACCGGGGCGGTCCAGCCGCGTTCGGGACCTTCCTGCAGAACAAAGATCAGACCGATCACAGCGACGGCGGACAGCAAGGCGCCCGTGGTATCGAAGGAATGAGCGGAGTGCTCGCGGGAGTTGGGGACCGACTTCAACGTCATCGCCAGAGCTACGACGACCAGGACCACGGGCAGGACGAACAGCCAGCGCCAGTCGGCGACATCGACCAACAGCGCGGACAGGAACATGCCCAGGATGCCGCCGCCCCCGGCGACACCGGTCCACACACCGATCGCCTTGCCCCGCTGCTCCTCGGGGAACGTACTCGTGATGACGGCCAGCGTGATCGGCATGATCATCGCAGCGCTCACACCGGCGGCCACGCGCGCGGCGATCATCACCCCGGCCGACGGAGCCAGCCCCGCGACGATGCCGGCGGCACCGAAGATGGTCAGACCGGTGATCAGCATGGGCTTACGGCCCAGCCGGTCACCGACGGCGCCGAGCGGCAGCAGCAGCGCGGCCAGGGCCAGGGTGTAGATATTGATGATCCACAGAACGGTGTTCTGCGAGGCGCCGAACTCCACAGCCATGTGGGTCTGGGCGACGTTCAGCCCGGACACCGACGCGATGACGGCCATCAGCGCGATGGAGACGGCGATCAGGATCGTGCGCAGCTGACGCGCATCCGGTGTATCCCCGACGCTCGTTGCTGCCGCCGCCTGGGGAGGTTGGTTCGTACTCATGTTTTCCTTCCAAAAAGGGCGTGCGGGATCAGCGCCGGAGCAGGGCCGGTCGCCGAATCGATGAGGTGAAGGCTCGTACTCGCCCACCGCGCGGACCGTTGGGTGCGGCCGTGCGGTTCAGCGGCGGAGCCGGGGTCTAGGCGGTGGTGTTCTCGCTCCGTGCGGCAGCGAGGGCCGCATCGGTGTCCGTGGCGGCCAGGAGGGCGTTGATGTGGGAACCGGCCAGGGCTCCGGCTGCGGCGGAGGCGCCGACCTGCGCGGTCAGATCGGTGGCGTTGCCCGCCACCCACACGCCCGGGATCTCGGTGGTGCCGGCCATGGCGGAGGCGAAGCGGCGCCCCATGTTGTCGGGCAGGTCCTCCATCGGCAGCCTCAGACCCTCCAAGCCCTCGGTGCGGGCCTGCATCTGGGTAGCGACGGCCAGGACGCGCCGCTCCACGAAGCTGCCATCCGTCAGGCGCACGCCTGTCAGGGCGCCGCCCTCGTCGTTGACGACTTCCCGCACGGGGGTCTCGATGACGCGGATGTGGCGGGCGGCGAAGCGGGCGCGGGTGTCCGCGTCCAGCTCGGCGCCGCGGGTGAAGTAGCTGAGGTCGTCCGTCAACTGGCGGAACAACCAGGCGTGATGGACCGAGGCGGGACCGGTGGCGAGGATGCCGATCGGCTCATCGCGTACCTCCCAGCCGTGGCAGTAGGGGCAGTGCACCACGCTGTGGCCCCAGTGCTCGGCCAGGCCGGGCACCTCGGGCAGCACATCACGCAGGCCGGTGGCCACCAGCACCCGGCGCGCGGTCACCGTGCGGCCATCCGTCAGGCCGACGGTGAACCGCGGATCACCCTCGGGAGACGGGGCGGCCGGTTCGGCCGAGGCCACCTCGCCGCACACGATCCGGCCACCGTACTGGCGTACCTGTTGCCGTCCCCGCTTGAGGATCTCGGGCGGCGGCGTGCCGTCCAGGACGATGAAGCCGTGCATGGCCGCGGCGGGGGCGTTGCGCGGGGTGCCGCTGTCGATCACGACGACCGAGCGGCGCGAGCGGGCCAGCATCAGGGCCCCGTTCAAGCCCGCGGCGCCGCCGCCGATCACCACCACATCCACGGTCTCAGCGGGCAGTTCGTCGCCCTCGTTGCGGGAAGTCTGCGCAGACATGTCGCGCCCTTTCGTCGTGCGTGGTCCCCGTGCCCGGACCACCTGCACTGGACGTTAAACCCGCATTGCGGAAAGGGCATAGCATGTTGCCTATGACGCAAGAAGATGGGCAGCTGGACGGCCTCGTACGCAAACGGATCCGCGCCCTGCGGGTCGCCCAGGGCTGGTCCCTGGAAGAGCTGGCCACCCGCGCCAACCTCAGCCAGTCCTCGCTCAGCCGCATCGAGAACGGCCGGCGCCGCCTCACCCTGGACCAGCTCGTCACCCTCGCCCGCGCCCTTGGCACCACCCTGGACCAGCTGGTGGAGAACGCCGCCGACGATGTCGTCATCAGCCCGATGATCGACGGCGCCCACGGTCTGATGCGCTGGCCCATCAAGGGTGACCCCGGTATGAGCGTGATGCGTCAGCGCATGACCGAACCGCCGCCCGACAACCCTGCCCGCATGCGCGCCCACCCCGGCCGCGAATGGCTTGTGGTCCTGTCCGGCACCGCCATCCTCATGCTCGGCCACCGCCGGTTCCGCATCGAGGCCAACCAGGCCGCCGAGTTCCCCACCATGATGCCCCACGCGATCGGCGCCGAGGGCGGGCCGTGCGAGATCATGGGCATCTTCGACCGCGACGCCCGCCGAGGCCACCAACGCGATACCGCCGAGGCCGGCGACTACGGCGACGCTCGGACTCCCGGTGAGTGACGGTGTCGGAGGCCCGGTACGGGCGGGATCTTGCGTGATGGGCAGCGGGCGAAGCGACCTCCTTGCGTAAACAGCAAGCAGCTGTGCCGTAAGCGCATAGGCGTCTTACGGTGTCGCCATGACCCCAGCCCATCAGCACACCCCCCACGGCGAAGGCGGCCACCACCAGGCGCACGATGATGCCGACCAGGCGGAGATCCTTGACCTGGATGCCGAGGTGCTCGCCGAGCATGTCGCATTCATCACCGCCTGGCTGCCGCTGAAGGCCGAGCCGCGCCAGATCGTGGATCTGGGCTGTGGCACGGGGGCGGGCACCTTCGCGCTCCTCGAGCGTTTCCCCGAGGCACACGCCACCGCCGTCGACACCTCGGCCGCGCACCTGCAGCACCTGCGCGAGAAGGCGTACGCCCGTGGAGTGGAGGAGCGCGTGCGCACCGTGCAGGCCGACCTCGACGCTGCTGACTGGCCCGATCTCGGGACGCCGGACCTGGTGTGGGCCTCGGCCTCGATGCACCACATGGCCCACCCCGACCTCGCCCTGACCAGCGTCCACGACCTGCTCGCCCCGGGCAGCCTGTTCGCCGTCGTCGAGCTGGACGGCTTCCCCCGCTTCCTGCCCGCCGACGCCCCCGAGAATCGGCCCGGTCTCGAAGAACGCTGCCACAGGGCGACCGACGGCTTCCACGCCGAGCACGTCCCGCACCGCGGCGCCGACTGGGGACCGATGCTGTCCGCCGCCGGATTCACCGTCGAAGACGAGCGCACCATCACCGTGAACATCGAAGGCGACCGCAGCGAAGCCATCGGCCGCTACGCCCACAGCAGCCTGCAGCGCATCCGCGGCGCCGCCGCATCAGCGCTCAGCTCCGAAGACCTTGCCGCACTCGACGAGCTACTCGACACCGACAGCCCGCACAGCATCCTGCGCCGCGACGACCTCGCCGTACGCACCGAGCGCACCGTCTGGGCAGCCCGCCGCGCCTGAGTCGTGGCCGCGTCCAGTTGCCCGCCGGACAGCTCCAGCACCCCATTACTTGCCTCATACGCAACCACTGCCACGCACCGGCGTGCGCTTCGTCGGGCTGAGCACCAGGGCCTGCCGTGCGCAGCGCTACCGCCGCGCCCCCATGGCGCACGCGGCGGTGTACTTCCGCTTCGACGACAAGGGGCTGATCACCCGCATCGAGGAATACGCGAACTTCATCCCCGCCGGCCGAGACAGCTAAGGGCCTGCAGATAACAAGCCATCACTTCGCGTATTTGAGGCCATCATTGTGGTGAGCGCGGTGGGGCTTGAGGCGTCGTTGGCGGCGGAGTTCGGTGCAGTGTCTCCGCACCTGAAAGAGCGTCAGCGCAGGCTGGTGCCGGTGATGGGGGCTGAGACGGACAGACCGAGTACTCGCAGGCGTCAGGGCTGCTGATCACTGCGGACGCCGGTGGCTCCGACGGGTACCGCACCCGTCCCGGGAGGGTGGAGTTGGCCCGGTTCGCGGCCAAGACCGGGCTTAGGGTAACGATTTGCCGCCTACCGCCGGGCACATCGAAGTGGCACAAGGTGGAGCACCGGCTGTTCTCCCACATCGCCATGAACTGGCGGGGTCGGCCCCTGACCAGCCACGACGTGATCGTGCAGAGCATCGCCGCGACCTCCACCCGCACCGGCCTTCGCGTGGGCGCCCGCCTGGACACCGGCTCCTCAGCCGGTATTACGTCTGCAGCTACCCCTCATGCAAGGCCCTCGCGGCTGTGATGGGCAAGATCAAAGCAGGGCGCCGGAAGATGGCCACGAACCAGCCGCTCGACACTCTGCTCATCCAGCTCAACCGGATGCTGCCGGGCTGCCGATCCTCCCCGACTCCGAGCAGAAGGTCTTCGCCGACTACCGGCGCACCAACGCCGCCCCCGTCGCCCGGCTCCCCGAGCACCACTTCCAGGTGGGCTCCAACGGCGGGCTGGACCTGGACTGGCTGCTGCGCCACGCGCCCGATGACATGCGGGCGGTGGTGATCGGCGCGGGCTTCAGCGGCGGGAGCGGCCTCCGGGCTCGTGGCCCGGACCTCGAACCGCCAGAGCGAGTAGCCGAACGAGGCGGCTCCCGTGGCTCGGCCGCGGTCCGCCAGTTCTCCGCGTCGCCTGAGACCTGGATGTCGTAGTCCCGCGCGGAGGCCTGCTCCCAGTCGAGCAGTACGCGCCGCACGGGCTGCGAGCGGCCCAGTCCGCCTGGATCCACTCGTCGTCGCGGTAGGCACTGGCCCACCGGGTCTTCGCGTCCCCGTCGGTGGCGTTCTCCGGTGCCAGGCTCGCCGCGTCGGACGACGAGGCCGTGGTGGGCCAGTGCAGGGCGAGACCGTCTGTGAAGAGCATCAGGACGTCACCGGGACCGAGGGAGCCCAGGGTCGGGTCAGACTGGGCTCCTCCGTACAGCCCGAGGCCTGCGAGCCGCGGATACGAGTCGACTGGCCGGTTGCCCGAACACGCTCGGCATCGCTGTCTCCTTGCGTTTGTGAGGATGCTGTGGGTGACAGGAAATAGGGCTTCCGGCTTCCGGAGCCCCTCCCTACCCTTCAGGGTCCATGACAACGGACAACGCGCAGCAGTCCCAGGGGCACAACGGACACAGCCGCAGACGCTTCCTGACGGCGACCGGAGGAGCCGTCGCCGGAGTCGTCGGCGGGGGTACGGTCGGCGCCTTAGGGACTGTCGGCAGCGCGGCCGCGGCCTCCTCCGGCAAGCGCGTCGCCGTCCTCGGCGGCGGAGTCTCCGGCCTCAGCGCCGCCCACGAACTCGCCGAACGCGGCTACGAGGTCACGGTCTACGAGTACTACGACGCCCTCGGCGGCAAGGCCCGCTCGATGGACGTCCCCGGGACCGGAACGGGCAACCGCAAGCCGCTTCCCGGCGAGCACGGCTTCCGCTTCTTCCCCGGCTTCTACCGGAATCTGCCGGACACCATGCGTCGCATCCCCTTCCCGGGCAACGCGAGCGGCGTCCACGGCAACCTCCGCGGCGGTACGGAAGCGTTGTTCGCGCACGGCTCGGGCCGCCCGGACCTGCACTTCCCACTCCGCCGGGCCACCACCCCGCCCGCCCCCGGTGATCTCACCCCGTCCTGGATCCGCGACCAGATCCTGTCGGTGCTGGACCTCGCCACTCACCTGCCCGCCAACGAGGCCGTCTACTTCGCCGACCGCCTCCTGGTCCACCTCACCAGTTGCGACGCCCGCCGCGAGGACCAGTGGGAGAAGGTCGCATGGTGGGACTTCATCCGGGCCGGCGAGATGAGCCGCGAGTACCAGGTGCTCCTCGGCATCGGCCAGACCCGCAATCTCGTCGCCACCCGTGCCGAGATCGCCTCCACCCGTACCGTCGGCCGCGTCATCATCGAGGCCCTCCTCCTGTGGGGCCTGCTCGGCCGCGGCATGGACGGTGACGGGGACATCGACCGGGTGCTGAACGCCCCGACCAGCGAGGCGTGGATCGACCCCTGGGAGAGGCATCTGCGGTCCCTGGGCGTCGAGTTCGTGCTCGACACCGAGGTCCGTGAGGTGGTGTACGGCGACGGCCGGGTGACCGGCGTACGGGTGGCGGCGCGCGACGGCAGCCGGCAGCGCACCATCACCGCCGACCACTACGTCTCCGCCCTCCCAGTCGAGCACGCGCGCGCGACCTGGGGCCCGGCCCTGCGCGCCGCCGACCCGCAGCTCGGGCGGTGCGACGCGCTGAAGACGGACTGGATGACCGGCGTGATGTTCTACCTGCGCACGCCCACCCCCGTCGTGCACGGCCATATCAACTGCCTCGACTCCCCGTGGGCGGTCACCGGAATCGGCCAGACGCAGTTCTGGGACGTACGGGACTTTTCGCGCGACTACGGAGACGGACAGGCCCACGAGTGCCTGTCCACGATCATCTCCGAGTGGGACAAGCCCGGCATCCTGTACGGCAAGACGGCCCGCGAGTGCACCAAGGACGAGATCGTCGCCGAACTGTGGGCCCAGCTGAAGGACGGGCTGAACGACTCCGGCAAGACGACACTCAGGGACGAGGACCGGCTCGACTGGTTCATGGACCCGGCGGTGACGGGCCTCGGCGGCCCCGACCCACGGAACCGCGAACAGCTCCTCATCCACCCCACCGGCACCCTCTACCACCGCCCGTCGGCGAGGACAGCGGTGCCGAACTTCTTCCTCGCGGGCGACTATGTCCGTACGGATGTGGACCTGGCGACCATGGAGGGCGCCAACGAGTCCGCGCGACGCGCCGTCAACGCACTCCTGGACGCGGACAATTCGGGCGCCGAGCGGTGTCACATCTGGGAGTTGTTCCGGCCGCCGGAGATGGAGCCCCTGAAGCGGATCGACGAGGTGCGCTATCGGCTGGGGCTGCCCAACACCTTCGACCTGGGGTAGCACCCGGCACCGAGTTGAGCCGGACGGGCTGCTGCCCCGAGCGACTGCGGCCCTTCAACCGAAACGGCGTGGCGCTGCTAGGCAGCCTTCTCGGCATGCGTGGGCGCGAACGCGGCAAGTTCACCCGAAAGCTGGGCAAGGCCGCCAGCCAGATCAACCCCCCGTGAACTGGGCATTCTGCTCGATGGAGGTGGCGCGAGCGCAAGACGGCAGCCTGGCTCATCGCCGTTGCCGGCAGAACCGGGTTCCGCGGACGCCTCGGCGAACTCCTGCTCGCCAGCGAAGGGCCCTACGCAGGGTCGGCTTACTGCATCGCTCTCGCCACCTTCGGCACCTCTGCCGACACCGACCTCCTGGTCGCTTACATCGACCGCCACTGCCCCGCCCCGACCTCTACTACGACCAGGCAGCCGCCCTCGGCACGCTCCTGCTGCTCGATGCCAGGCTCGGCGCCGGCCAGGCGGCCCGGTCCCTCACCCCGGACGGCCTCTGGCAGCTGTGGATCGACGGACCACCCAGCAAGGACTACGACGCCCCCGACAGCTATCGCGAGTTCATCGGCCAGCTCTGCGATCTCGCTGATGAGAGCGCCGGACACCGCACGGCAGGGTGACACCTGATGGTCCGGCAGCTCTGCCATGGGCGTGACGGTGAGGATGTCAGTGGGCACCTCGGACACCACTCGGAGCCCGAGCACCGTGCCAGCGAAGGCAGACGGTACGACGGTCGCCGCGACCGCGAAGGTCTGCCGCCCTGTGGTCAAGACGACGCTGTGCTTTCCGCGCGACCGTAGGCGAGCCGTACCGGCGGATCGCGGAGGTCAAATCAGCACGATCGGGTTGGTGAGAGCAGCCATACAGCCATGCGGATGGCGTACCTCGATCCGGACAAACGCCGAGTCTTCCCAGGTCGTGTGCCACTCGGCGGTACCCACCTGAGTCCTTGTTCGCGCGCGAGCCGTGAAACCGCGCGAGCCCACCCCATAAGCGGGGTGGGCTCGGCTTCTGAGCGCCGGGCAGGCCTTGCACCTGCATCTCCCCGCAGGAAGCGGGGCGTCTTTCCTTGGACCACCAACGCGCGACCGGCTGCCCGGAGTTCGGGCGGCTACAGCAAGATCAAGTGTAGCGCACGGGACCCATCGACACTGCCGCGTCGGCGAGCGGCCCGGATTGTCCTCGACCGCGACCAGATGGCCCTTTTCCTTGGTCGCCACGAGGCGACGGAATGGCCGAGTGGCCTGCCTGCGCAGCGCCAGTACGCACGGCACCGAGCTGACCGCGCAGGCGATCATCGCCGCCGGCGCCCCCGGCCCGGCCCTCACCAACGTCTTGGCCGCCCTGGAACCGGTCAGCTCACAGGACCGGGCGCCCGCGCATGGGCAGGATCCCGTTCGCCTTGCTGCCGCGGCCGGAGTTCCCGCGCCGCGTTCCCCTGCGGGCGCCGCCGGTCTGACGGGACCGGCGAAGGTCGTTCTGATCGCCACTAGCTGTTCCTCGGCATGTGCACACCGATACCGGTAGCGGTAGTGGGCGGCTCAGCGGTCTCGGCCCTGGATCTGTGCGGCGGCGCGGTGCAACTCGGCAAGGACCGTTCGGACGGCCTTTCGGGCGGTGCGCTCAGGCCGGTGGAGGACGTCGATGTCGCGTCGAGCGTGTACTCCGCTCAGCGGCCTGAGGACGATGTCGGGGTGCGGCCGGGCGGTCCAGCGGGGCATCAGCGCGAGGCCGCCGCCGGCGGCGACGGCCTCGGCGACCACCGCGAACTCGTTGATGCGGTGGACGATGTCGAGTCGGCGGTTGGCGACGCTGGCGATGGCCTCGATGGTGGACATCAGTGGGAAGCCGTCGTGGACCGTGATCCACGGCTGGTCCGCCACGTCCCGCGGCGTAAGGAGCGGCTTGGACGCCAGCAGATGGCCGACCGGCAGGGCGACGTCGAGGGGCTCGCGCAGCAGCGTGGTGGAGGTCACGGTGCGTGGCCATGACGGGCCGTGGTCGAGGCGGTGGGCGAGCACGAGATCGTAGTGACGGGTGAGGGCGGGGAAGCGGTCCTGGGCGACGTCCTCGTCGGCGAGCGCCGGGCGGGGGCGGCCGGGGTGGGCGAGGCTGCGCAGCAGGGGCGGGAAGAAGGCGGACGCTGCGCTGTGGAATGCGGCCACCGATACGTCGCCGTCGGGTTGGTCGGCGAAGTCGGTGATCGTGTGCCGGGCCTGGGCCAGGGCGGTCTCGACCTTGATGGCCGCCGCGGCCAGGGCCTGCCCGGCGTCGGTCAGTACCACCCGGCGTCCGGCGCGTTCGGTGAGCGGGACGGGGATCGAGCGCTGCAGCAGCCGTAGCTGCTGTGAGATCGCGGAAGGCGTCACGTGCAGTGCCTCGGCGACCGCGCTGACGCTGCCCAGGTCTCCCAGTTCGCGCAGGATGCGCAGCTGCCGTTCATCCACTCTGACAGTGTAGTTCTGCTACACCTTATGTTTAGAAGTTGGTTGTGGCCTTCAACATACTGGTGGGGCAGCGTGGGGGCATGCATGTTGCCCGCCGCACCGATGCGGTACTTCTCCTGGTCGCGCTGGTCTGGGGTTCCAGCTATCTCACGGCCAAGACGGCCACCGTCGCGCTCCCGGTCCTGGCGGTCCTGTTCGCCCGGTATGTGATCTCCGCGCTCGCGTGTGGAGCCCTGGTCGCCTCCCGCCGCCACAGGCACCGCTGGACCCGCGCGGAGGTCCGCGTCGGGTCGCTGCTGGGAGTCACCCAGGCGGCCGTGCTTGTGCTGGAGACCTACGGGGTGGCGCACACCAGCGCCGCGAACGCCGGGCTGATCATCAGCCTGACCATCGTGCTGACACCACTGCTGGACCGCACCAGCAGCCGCCGGCTGCCGTGGACGTTCTTCCTCGCCGCCGGACTCTGCGTGGTGGCCGTCGGGCTGCTCACTTCCAGCACCGGGCTGCACGCACCACGCCTCGGAGACGTGCTGATGCTCGCCGCCGCAGTCGTCCGGGCCGGGCACGTCGCTCTCGTCGGACGGCTCACCGCGGGCCGTCCCATGGACCCGCTGCACCTGACGACCGCCCAGACCGTCGTCGGCTCGGTCCTGTTCCTGCCGCTCGCCGTCACCCACCTGCCTGACCTGGTCCACAGCAGTGCCACCACCTGGATCCAGCTGATCTATCTCGCCCTGTTCTGCAGCGTGTTCGCCTTCCTCGCCCAGACCTGGGCCGTGCAGGGCACTTCCGCCAGCCGGGCCAGCCTGCTGCTGGGCACCGAACCGATCTGGGCTGTCGCCATCGGGATCAGCGTCGGCGGCGAACGGCTTACCCTCTGGGCCACTCTCGGCGCCGTGCTCATGATCGCCGGAACCTACTGGGGCCAGGCCATCGAACGCGCCCACCGCACCACGACAGCGAGAACCGGGAAAGAGGATGAAGCGTGCCCGACAATGACACCTACCAGCGCCTGATCACCCTGCTCGAGACCACCCAGACGCCCTACCGGCTCACCGATCACGAACCGGACGGCACCACGGACTCGGTCAGCGCCCTGCGCGGACACCCCGCCTCCCAGGCAGCGAAGTGCATCGGCCTCAGAGTGAAAACCGACAAGAAGACCACCCGCCATGTGCTGGCGGTCGTCCCCGGCGACCGGCGCGTCGACCTGGATGCCGTGCGCACACTGTTCAACGCCCGTTATGCCGGGTTCAGCGACGCCGCCAGCGCCGAACGGCCGGCCCACTCCGTTCCCGGCACCGTCCTTCCCTTCGCCTTCGATCCCGACCTCGAACTCGTCGCCGACCCCGCAGTCGTCGCCCGACCGCAGTTCTACTTCAACGCCGCCCGCCTCGACCGGTCAGTAGCCATCTCGGGCACCGACTACGCCCGACTCGCCCAACCACGCATCGAGCCCATCGCCGGCCCAGAGCCCGGCGAAGCGCAAGAAGCCACACCGTCAGGAGTGCAACGCCCGTCTGACCTGAGTGCCGTAAACGACGGCACTCTCAAGTGATCAACGCCCCACCCTCGGATGATCACGTGATCGTGGCGGCGCAGATGCGTGGCTACGGGTTCTCCACCTGGGCCGACGGACCGGCTGATCCGGCGGTGGTCGCACTGAGTTGAACGCGGCTGCCTTCCCCGCGAGCGCGGCCGCCACTGTCGCGGCGGAGAACGCGACCGTACGGCCCGCGGTGCTCAGCGTCCGCCGGACGGCGTCATTCACGCTCGCCCCTGCCGCGAGCTGCTCCCGGGACCGGCTGGCCATCAGCAGGGCGTAGTCGATGCCGAGGCCGAGGCCCAGTGCCGTGGTCAGGTTGATCGGAAGACGGAGACATCGGTGGCACTGCCGAGGACGAAAAGCTCCGCGAACGTGCCCGCGATGGCGATGATTCCGATCGCCAGCGGCAGCAGGGCTGCGAGGCCGCTGATCGCCGCCGATGCCCAGCTCAGGCCTGCACACCCGTTGGCCGCCGGCCTCCGCCGACCCTGGGAGAAGCCTCGGCAGAGCCGAACAAGCTCACCCCCGCCCGGGTCCGCAGGGGTCGGGCGAGGCTTACAAGCGCCCCGCCCACCACAAGGCCGGCACCAAACCTCGACGCGTCACGCCAGCTTCCGAGCTGACGGCCGGCCACCGCTGCCTCGATGACCACGAGGTCCAGCAGGATGAGCGACATGGACGCGAATGGAAGCCAGCCCCTTGAAGACCTCGTGCGCTGGAACGGTGAGCTCTCCGGACTCATCGCAGCTGCCCGGCACGGCGAACCAACATCAACTGTCACTCTCCGTCGTAGCCACGCCGCGGCCGCCGCCAAGAAGGTCACCACCGGACTCGCCAGCCCTGGCCAACTCGTCGACTGGGCACAAGCCGTGCACTTCGCGGACCAGGTTCACGTGGAGGAAGAACACCAGGACCTGCTGACCCAGTTCCTTGTCGAAATCTCGACCCCCGAGCTGTTCGAACCGGTCACCCATGAAGTCTGCCAACGATGGCTACGCGTCCTGCAGACATCGATGGCCTCCGATACCGAAGCGGCCGAAGGCTGAACGACAAGCTGGGTGGTGGCCGCCCGCAGATCGCCCTCACCCGGTCGCGCGCGGTTTGTTTGCGGGACGTGAGTGAGGCGTTTCCGGAACGTCAGTGGCCCCGGGAAAAGTGGTGTCCACGCCGCGGGAGCCGCCGAAGACAACTCCCGCACGAAACGCAGGGGAACCCGATCATGCGTACCTCCCGGATTCGTACCGCCGCCCTGGCCGCCATCACCGCCGCGCTGTCGCTGGGCCGGACTGCCTGCGGCGGCGCCGACGGCGGCTCGAATGCGGCGGGCGGCGACGACGCCCCCGGTAACGCGCAGAGCCCGACCGCGTC
>NZ_JBHYVB010000088.1:0-4670 GCF_042750115.1 Streptomyces sp. NPDC059455 | reverse complement strand
TAGATCTCTCCCCCCCGTGTTCGGCCCCCCGCCCGGTGCCCCCCCCCCGCGGGGGTGGGGGGGGCGAGCCGCGGGGGGGGGGGGGCCCGCGGGGGGGGCGGGGGGGGGGGGGGGGCCACGACGCCGCCGGTACCGCGCAGAGCCCGTCCGCGTCCAACGGGGACGGCAAGGGCGGCGCCGAGCGGGCCAACAGCGGCGATGACACCAAGGCGGGCACGCGCTCGAAGACCGCCCCGGGCGGGACGGACGAGGTCGCGAACAAGGCCACAACCGTCGGCGCCCGGCAGTGCCGCGGCGACGAGATGCTGGTCACCGCGGTGCACCGGCTCGCCGGGCAGCAGGGCGACCACCTGCTGATCACCGCCTCGAACGAGGGCACCAAGCCATGCTGGGTCACCTCGTACCCGGCCGTGAAGCTCGGCGACGACGACGCCGTACTGCCGCACTCGAAGAAGGACAACCCGGGCGGCGACAAGCGCATCACGCTTCAGCCTGGCGGCACGGCATACAGCGCGGTGAACCTCTTCGACTACGGTCCGGACAACCAGACGGCGCAGTCGTTCGCCATCGCCCTGCGCGGCGCGGACGGTGACGACGGCCCCTTCTACTCCGTCGACACCAAGGGCGAGAAGCCGCAGTTCAGCTGGAACGAGGCCGACGTGCTGAACTGGAACACCGAGAAGCCGTACGACTTCTGACAGCGCGTCGGCCAGTGACACGTCGTCCCGGACGTGCCGCACCGCACTCTGCTGGCACGTCGTCGGTGTGCCAGCGATCGTGTCCGGTTGGTCATGTCCGGCTGGTCATGGGAGAGGACGCCGAGCCTCTCTCGGGCCGCTGCGTCACAGGAGAGCGGGCCTGGTCCGATTCGTTCAAGAGCGCGCGACGGTGGCCCGGTACGGTCGCGTTCATGAACAGCACCGGCTTGGAATCCCGCCACATCAGCATCCGCATCGACCGTCCGGTCGAGGAGGTCTATGCCTACGCCTCGGACCCGGCCCACCTGCCCGCGTGGGCCCAGGGCCTGGGCGGCGCCATCGAGAAGATCGGCGATCAGTGGGTCGCGGCGTCTTCCCCCATGGGGCGTGTCGTGGTCTCCTTCGCGCCCCTGAACGATTTCGGCGTGCTCGACCACCACGTCACGCTGCCGTCCGGGATGACCGTCTACAACCCTGTCCGGGTGATCTACAACGCGACGGGGAGCGAAGTGGTCTTCACCCTTCGCCGGCAGCCGCAGATGAGCGACGCAGATTTCGAGCGCGACGCCAGCATGGTCGCCGACGACCTGGCCCGACTCCGGAAGCTGATGGAGTCGAAGAGCTGAGGGTTTCCGCCCGAGTCGCCCTCCACGGGAGCCTCTCCGCGCAGGCGGAGGCGGTCGCCAGCGCGCTCACCAGCTTCCTGCGCGAGGTGGGCAATCGGGCCGACGGCTCGCTCCTGCGCCACCTGCACCGGGTTCCCATATTCATGGGACGTGCCGTTCGCCGATCCGCCGAGCGACGGCCGATATCGCGTTTGCGGGCCTGACCAGGCTCCTGGGCTACGACCTGCCGCCGCGCATCAAGCAGATCAACAAGGCCGAGCTGTACCCACCGCGATCCGGGTCGGCACCGCCTCCACGAGGCGATCCGCGGCGCTTCCCCCGCACCGCCTCCCACCCTGTCCACCAGGCCATGCTCGAAGTCGGGCGAGCCCAGAAGACCATCTTCGTCGCCCGCTACCTGCGCGACCGCGACCTCCAGCGCGGGATCCAGGAGGGCCTGAACGCCGTCGAGGGCTGGAACGGCGCCAACGACATCGACTTTTTCGGCAGGAGCGGCGAGGCAGGGAAGAAAGGTGAGGAGAACGGGCGGCGGCGGAGGCCGGCCGGCCTAGGGGCGGTGGGCGATCCAGGTGGTGCGCGTTGTGCGGACGCTCAGGTCACCGCGGCGCACGATGCCGAGCGGATGGGTCTCGTCCAAGAGGGTGTCGAGGGCGGCCAGGTCATCCGCTTCCAGCGCGTCGTCGACATGGGAGCGCAGCTTGGTCAGACAGACCTGCGCGTAACGGCCCAACGCCGGACCGGCCTGGGAGGCGGTGAGGCGGATCTCGAAGGGGCGGCGCTCGTCCACGGTGAAGCCGGCGTCCATGAGCGTCCGGTCCCATTCGTGCGGCGGCTCGGTGTTCGTCACGGCGTGCAGCCTCGCCTCCAGTCCGGGGCGGCCGACGCCGGCGTTCTCGGGCAGGAAGCGCGGGAAGAAGTCCATCTCACTGACCGCCAGCAGACCGCCCGGCCGCAGCTGCCCGTACGCCTGAGCCAGCGTCCGAGCCGGATCGCTCAGGTGGTGAAGGAAGGCGGCGGCCCACATCAGGTCGTACGGCTCCCCCTTGCCGGGCAGGGGCCATGGCTCGTCCAGGTTCGCCTCCAGCGTGCGGATGCGTGCTGCGACGCCGTGCGCGGATGCCTGCTTCCGCAACCGGTGCAGCATCTGGGGCGAGATGTCCACCGCCGTCACCGACGCGGCGGGGAACCGCTCGGCGAGCGCGAGGCTGCCGGTGCCGGGGCCACTGCCCATGTCCATGATCCGCGCCGGGACGGAGTCGGCGAGATGCGCGATCCAGCCGGTCAGCTCCGTGAGGTACGGCTTGAGGACCTCGGCGTCCAACTCCAGCATCTCCGCCATCGCGACGTCGGAGCCACTCGCACGCTCGTGCCCGATATGACCGTGATTGACGTGGTTCGTAGTCATGCCTCGACGGTATGACGATCAGTGCCATCAGGTCATATGCTCTTGCCGGTGAAGCAAGAATCGACTCTCGACACCATCGTCAGAATGCGGATCCGGTCCCTGCGCAAGGCACGCGGCTGGTCACTGGATAACCTCGCCGAACGCGCCGACATCAGCCCGTCCCAGCTCAGCCGGATCGAGACCGGGCACCGCCGCATCAGCCTTGACCAGCTCACCGCCATCGCGAGCGCCCTGGGCAAGTCCGTCGACCAGCTCGTCGAGTCCCCCGACGATTCCGACGTCGTCATCCGTCCCGACCGCGACGAGGAACGGGGCCTGACCACCTGGCTTCTCAGCGGCGACAACGGCCCCCAGGGCCTGACCGTCGCCAAGATGCGCATCACCGACCCGGCGGGCGCCGTCGCGCCGGACGACCTCGGAGTCCACCCGGGCCGGGACTGGTTCACCGTGCTGTCCGGCACGGTCGTCCTCTACCTCGGCGAACGCGTCATTCGCGTTGAGGCGGGTCAAGCCGCCTCCTTCTCCACCATGACCCCCCACACCCTGCGCGCCGACCGTGGGCCCGCCGAGGTCCTGTGCATCCTCGACCACAACGGCGAACGCAACCATCTCCACGCGAGCCCATGACCATGAGGAGCTGGAGGTGATCGTGCCGGAGGACCGCGGCCGGGGCGGCCGTGGAAGGCGGGCCCGTCCGTCGAGGCGCTGCCGACCGCCGCGTCCGCTCAGCGTCTTCCGGCACGGTCGAGTGCGTCTTCAGCCTGCACGGCCAGGGTGGCTACAAGGTCGGCTGCGGATGGCAGTTCGGTGATCAGATCAATGGCCTCGCCGGCCCACATCGGCAGCGAGGGAATGTTCCCCTGCGCCACATCATGCTGGTAGTCCTGTCTGGCCCTGGGGTCCGCTGCGAGTTCGGCTTCCCTGCCCCGCCACTGGTCGAGGTAGCGATTGCCAAGGGTGCGAGCGGTGTACTTCGACGGCCACTTGGAGCCTCGGGCAATGTCGAGCACCCTGTTGCGCTCGGTGTCTTCGCCACGTCCCTCGACGATCGCCTCGGCGGTCGAGGGATCTACCAGAGCCTCAGCCGTGGCTTGGAAGCGGGTACCGACGAGCGCCCCCGCGGCGCCAAGCGCCAGGGCCGCCGCGAGACCGCGGCCGTCGGCGATCCCGCCGGCCGCCAGTACCGGCACCGGTGCCGCCAGATCCACCACGACCGGCACGAACGGCAAGGTGGAACGCCCCTTTCGGGCCCCATGCCCACCGCTTTCGGTGCCCTGCGCCACGATGACATCGGCGCCCAGGCCGACCGCCTGGTTGGCCTCCTCCAGATCGGTCACCTGAATGATCAGCAACGTGCCGGACGCGCGGATGCGCTCAGCGAAAGGGCTCGGATCCCCGAAGGACAACATCACTGCCCTGGGCTGGTGCTCCAGCGCCCGCTCGACCGCGCCGATGTCGATCTGCCAGGTGAGGAAACCGATGCCCCACGGCCGCCCGGCGGCTTCCGCGACGAGCGGCAGCTCGCGGGCCAGCCACTCCGGGTCCCCGTTCGCGGCGCCGAGCATTCCGAACCCGCCGCCGCGAGAGACGGCCGCCGCCAGCGCACCGCCGGCCGATCCGCCCATCGGCGCCAGCGCGATCGGGTGCTGCACACCGAACAACTCCGTGAACCGCGTCGACAGCGCCATAGCCGCCATCATCCCCCTCAGCACGCCCCGCGAATATCGCTTGTTGCGACATTCGCGGTCAGGTAGCTCCCCGTCAGATGGCCACCGATGAGGAATCAGGACTGGTCACTGACATCTCGCTCCGGCGCGATGACCGGGCCGACGAAGCCGGGCTCGGGGGGTGGGGGCCCCCCCCCCCGCCCCCGGGCGGGGGGCCGCCCCGCGGCCAGGGGGGGGGAGGGGGGGGGGGTGAGAGAAAAACTAGAAGCCGCGG
>NZ_JBHYVB010000087.1:34017-43221 GCF_042750115.1 Streptomyces sp. NPDC059455 | reverse complement strand
CCCCCGCCCCACGGCGGCGGGGGATACGGGCGGCTTTGTGGTGACAGGGCGCATACGGGGTCATCATGTGGACAGCGGTTGACGGAACGCGCCGCTGAGGTGCTGAATGATGCGAGTGAGGACTGAGCTGCCCCTGGTCACCCGCGACCACATCGACTTCGGTCGGGTGTGGTCCGCCTCCTGTTCCGGCTGACCCGGCAGCGGGCCGTCCGACCGGCCGCCCTCCTCTGATCCCGGGCCACTCGCCCGACGCTTCCCGCGCCTGACGCGCCATCACCCCCGGTAGGCCAGTGCCGCTTTCCGGGTCCGTGGCGCTTCCCGCTTTCTCGCCTTCCTCGCCTTCCTCGCCTTCCTCGGCTTCCTCGCCTTCCGAAAGGTCACCCCATGCCCGTGGAGTTCCTCGGCATCGCCGCCACCAACGACGGCTCCGAGACCGGGCCGCGCTCCGGCGCGGCCTTCGACAAGGAGTACACCCTGCGGCTCGCCCGGGCCCATGAGGACCACGGCTGGGACCGGGTGCTGTTCGCCTACGGCTCCGGCTCGCCCGATCCCGCGCCCGCCGCCGCGTACATCGCCGCCAGGCTGGACCGGCTCCGGATCCTGCTGGCCCACCGGCCCAACGTCTCCTATCCGACGTACGCCGCCAAGACGTTCGCCACGCTCGACCAGATCAGCGACGGCCGGCTGACGGTGCACTTCATCACCGGCGGCAACGACCATGAGCAGCGGCGTGAGGGCGACACCCTCACCAAGGACGAGCGCTACGCGCGCACCCGCGAGTACATACAGATCGTCAAGAAGATCTGGACCACCCATGAGCCCTTCGACCACGAGGGCGAGCACTACCGCTTCCACGACTTCGTCAGCGATGTCTTCCCGGTCCAGCAGCCGCGGCCGGGGATCTCCTTCGGCGGCTCCTCCCCCGCGGCCTACGCGGCCGGCGGGGCCGAGGCCGACATCTACTGCCTGTGGGGGGAGCCGCTGGAGCGGACCGCCGAGCAGATCGCGGCGGTGAAGGCGGCCGCCGCCGCGGCCGGGCGGAGCGATGTGCCGAGGATCCAGGTGGCGTTCCGGCCGATCATCGCCCCGACCGAGGAGCTGGCCTGGGAGAAGGCGCACCGCACGGTGGACGCCATCCGCGCCCGTAAGGAGCGGGGCGAGGCGACGACCGTGCGCCACCACCACTGGGGCACCCCGGAAGCCGCGTCTCCGCAGAACGCCGGTTCACAGCGGCTGATCTCGATCGCCGAGGCGGGCGAGCGCTACGACCGGGCGCTGTGGACCCCGACCGCCGCCGCCACCGGTGGCGCGGGCAACTCCAACGCCCTGGTGGGCACGCCGGAGACGGTGGCGCAGGCGCTGCTGGACTACTACGACCTGGGCGTGGACATCCTCTCCGCGCGCGGCTACGACCTGCTGGGTGACGCGATCGACTTCGGCCGCCATGTGATCCCGATCGTCCGCGAAGAGGTCGCCAAGCGGGACGCCGAGCGCGCGGCCCGGGGCCCGCGGTCCCTCGTGGCGGTGCGCCGATGACCTCCGTGGCCGAGCCGCAGCCTCAGCCCCGGCTGACGGTGGTCCGGGTGACCGTGGACGACCCGCGGGTCGAGCCGCTGCTGCGCGAGCTGGCGCATGAGTACTCCACCCGCTACGGCAGGGCGGCCGACAGTGAGCTGAACCGCTATCCGGCCGAGGAGTTCGCCCCGCCGCACGGGGAGCTGCTTCTGCTGCTGGAGGGCGGTGAGCCGGTCGCCGGGGGCGCGTACCGGCGGTACGACGAGCGGACCGCCGAGCTCAAGCGGATCTGGACGCACTCGGGCCACCGGCGGCGCGGGCTGGCCCGCCGGGTGGTGACGGAGCTGGAGCGGTCGGCCGCCGAGCGCGGCTACCGCCGGATCCACCTCACCACCGGGCCCCGCCAGCCGGAGGCGCGCGGGCTGTATCTGGCCACCGGCTACACCCCGCTGTTCGATGTCGCGGCCGATCCGGAGACCATCGGCCCGCTCCCGTTCGAAAAGGGGCTGTAGCCCGGCGGAGCGCCCTCCGCCAACCCGCGTCCGTCCGCCCGCCCGGCCGCTCCGGGCGGATGGACGCATTCCCGCGTTTACGGTTGACCGTTCTGTGTCAACTGTTGCCGGGCTCCCGTGGGTGCGGTTTTAGGATGCGGTAATTCTGCCGCGACCCAACCGTCCGAAGGCACACCATGACCAAAGTCCTGAACGTCGATGCACTACCCGAGCCGTCCGTGCTCAAACGCGTGAAGCGACGGCGTCCCGGACTTCTGGTGGCCAATGCGATCGTGCTGGTACTGGCCGCGATGGCGGTCACCACGATATTCACCAACCCTCGTTTCGAGTGGGAAACCGTCGGCAAATACTTCTTCGAGATCCGGGTGATGAAGGGCATCGGGGTCAGTATTGGAATGACCGCGGTGACAATGGTGCTCTCTTTGGTTTGCGGCACCGTGGTCGCGCTGATGCGCATGGGCGACTCCCGGCTCATGTCCAATGTCGCGGCCGCCTTCATCTGGGTTTTCCGCAGCATTCCGATGCTGGTGCAGCTGCTTTTCTGGTACAATCTCGCGGCCCTTTTTCCGACGCTGTCCCTCGGCATTCCCTGGGGGCCGCGTTTCGTCACCTTCGATTCGAACAGCGTCATCGGCCCGCTGACCGCCGCGATCATCGGTCTGACCCTCCACGAGACCGCCTACATCGCGGAGTTGATCCGGTCCGGGCTGCTGGCCGTGCCCGATGGACAGCGTCAGGCGGCGTCCGCACTGGGATTGACGCCGGCTCAGATCTTCTTCCGCATCACCCTCCCCCAGGCGTTGCGGGTGATCGTCCCCCCGATGGGAAATGAGCTGATATCTCTCCTCAAGGCCACCTCCCTGGTCAGCGTGATCACCCTGGCCGACCTGCTCTACTCGGTCCAGCTGATTTACGCCAAGAACTTCCAGACCGTTCCACTGTTGATCGTGGCCGCCATTTGGTACATGATCATCACTGGCGCCATTACTCTTCTTCAGCAGCGCCTGGAACGACGTCTGGGACGACACACCCTGATTTCGGCCGACAAGGCCGGGAAAGCGAAGAGGATCGAGCACTCGGTATGACCGCGGCATCGCAAATGGAATCGCAGGCCATCGTCTCCCTGCGCGGGATCCGTAAGTCGTTCCGCGGCACCGAGGTGCTGCACGGCATCTCCCTGGATATCCACCGAGGTGAGACGGTCTGCCTGATCGGTCCCTCCGGATCCGGGAAGAGCACACTGCTGCGCTGTGTCAACCACCTCGAAGTGCCCGATCAGGGCGTGGTGGTGGTCGACGGCAGCGTAATCGGCTATCAGCTGCGCGGACGTACCCTGCATGATCTCGGCGCCCGGGAGCTGGCCGCCCAGCGCTCGGCGATGGGCATGGTGTTCCAGAGCTTCAATCTGTTCCCACACCTCACCGCCCGCGAGAACATCGTGGAGGCCCCGCGCCGAGTGCTCGGGCTCTCCAAGGCCGCGGCCGACGCTCGGGCCGTGGAGCTGATGACCCGGGTGGGGCTCGCCCACAAGCTGGACGGCTATCCGGACAAGCTCTCCGGCGGCCAGCAGCAGCGGGTGGCCATCGCCCGCGCCCTGGCGATGCGCCCCAAGGTGATGCTCTTCGACGAGCCGACCTCCGCCCTGGACCCCGAGATGGTGCAGGAGGTCCTGAACGTCATCAGGGACCTGGCCCGCGACGGCATGACGCTGGTCGTCGTCACGCACGAAATGCGCTTTGCCGCCGATATCGCTGACCGGATCGTCTTCATGGACGACGGCAGGATCGTCGAGGAGGGTGCTCCCGAGCAGCTGCTGCGCGCTCCCACGCACGACCGCACCCGTACGTTCCTGTCGAAGGTCACCTCATGAGCACCGAACTCCCCCTGCCCGCCAAGACCGCCCGGCGCCTGGAGCTGTGGGACTCCTACCGCTCGTACCAGTATCTGGAGCCCGGGGAGGACTACCGCGCCTTCGAGCTGGCCCCCGCGCTCGGACGGGTCCCCGGGGCCGCGCTGGAGTGGAGCCAGGACGTCGAGGTCCGCGCGCGGGACTTCGAGGAGCGCCATCCGGTGATCTCCGCCCATGACCACCTCTCACTGCGCCCGGCGGATCCCGGCGACTTCGCCGCGTACCGCCGCCAGGGCCGGGAGTCGATCCCCTACGAGGGCATCGCCCACTCGGGGGTGGACCTGTTCTTCGACGGCGGCCCGGCCGCGGTGAGCATGATCCGCTCCCATGCCCCCTGGGACTGGGACGACGCGGTCAGCGATCTGGCCATGCGCCAGGCGGATCTCGCCCGTCAGCGGCTGGTGGCGCCCGTCCGCACCCTCGAGGACGCCGACCGGGCGCGGGCCGGCCACCAGGTGGGGGTGGTGCTGACCCTGGAGTCCGCCTCCCCCATCGGCAATGACGTCGACCGGCTCGATCTGCTCTACGGCCTGGGTGTGCGGCTGCTCGGCCTGGTCTACAGCGAGAGCAACCAGCTGGGTTCGGGGCTCGCCGACGCCGGGGACACCGGTCTGACCCTGCTCGGCCGCCGGGCGCTGCGCCGGATGAACGACCTCGGGATCATCGTCGATGTCTCGCACAGCGGGGACGCTACGGCCCTGGACGCCGTGCGCCGCTCCACCGCCCCCGTGGTGATCACCCATGCCGGGTCCCGGGCGCTGTGGCCGACCCCGCGGATGAAGCCCGACGATGTGATCCGGGCCTGTGCCGGGTCCGGCGGGTTCATCGGCGTCGAGGCGGCGCCGCACACGACCGTCACCGCCCGGCACCCCCGGCACGATCTGGACTCGGTGATGGAGCACATCGAGCGCTGTATCGATCTGGTCGGCATCGACCATGTGGCCTTCGGGCCGGACACCAACTTCGGCGATCACACGGCCTGGCACCGGACGTTCGCCCCGCTCTTCGGCAAGGACGACGCGCACGACGGCAAGGCCCCCGAACTGCCGCCGCACGAGGAGGTCGAGTACGTACGGGGCTGTGAGAACCCCGCGGAGGCCGTCGGCAACATGATCCGGTGGCTGTTCGACCGCGGCTACTCCGAAGCGGACGTGGCCAAGCTGGCCGGGGGCAACGTACGGCGCGTCGCCGAGACCGTCTGGGGCCGCTGACCGGCCCCGTTCTTCCGCATCCGCCACCCCCCACCTCTCCGGAATGGAGCACCCATGCGCAACCGTCCCCATGTCGCCGCATGCGCCCTGCTGGCCTGTCTGACCCTCGGCCTGTCGGCCTGTTCGGTGGACGACACCCCCGAGGACGGCAAGGACAGCAAGAGCCGTCCCGCGGTCACGCTCGCCCCCGAGCCCAAGGACAGCGCGCTGGCCGCCGAGGTGCCCCAGGCGTACACCAAGAAGACGCTGATCATGGGCGTCAGCGAGTACGCGCCGTACGTCACCTTCGAGTCCGATGGGAAGATCACCGGACTGGTCCCCGAACTGGCCGCACAGCTCTCCTCGTTGCTCGACATAAAGATCAAGATGGAGCGGACCAACTTCGACGCGGTCATCCCGGGGCTCAAGTCCGGCCGGATCGACCTCAGCGCGCCCTCCGGTGACTTCACCGAGCGCCAGAAGGAGGTGGACTTCGCCGACTTCGCGCAGAGCAGTGTGACGATGATGGTGCTCAAGGACGACTCCTTCCGCCCCAAGAACGGCCTCGGGGTCTGCGGCCACAAGGTCGGCGTCGAGAAGGGCGCCGGAACGCAGAACGTGCTCGCGGCGCAGAACAAGCGCTGTGCCGCGAAGGGCAAGCCGTCGGTGGACGTGAAGCTCTACACCGATCTGCCCGCCGCCTCGCTGGCGCTGCAGAGCCAGCGGGTGGAGGCGGTGGCCGCGCCCAGCGCCTCCAACACCTCGGTGAGCCAGAACTCGCACGACCGCTTCGAGACGCTCGAGCTGAAGGACATGCTGGACCTGCCCGCCGCGACGGCCATCTACGGCATCCAGGCCAAGAAGGACTCCGGGCTCGCGCCCGTGATCGTCAAGGGGCTGCGGAAGCTGTACGAATCGGGCACCTACGCCAAGCTCTTCGGCCAGTGGGGGCTGCCGCTGTCCACCGTCACCCGGGACCAGATCGCCCTCAACGGCTCCAAGCAATCCCAGACCCAGTGAGATCTTCCATGGCACGAACCAGTCAGACCGAAACGACCGGCGGCAGAGGGCGGGCGGCCCGGGAGGAGCCCGCCCGCCCGCTGGACGAGCGGGTGTGGCGACGCACCCTGCGCGTCCCGATGCGGGACGGGATCGTCCTGGCCGCCGATCTCTTCACCGACCAGGAGCGGCCGGGACCCCGCCCGGTCATCCTGGAGCGAACCCCCTACGGCCGCCGGCAGATCCGCGACTCCGACCGCAGCCGCCACGACGAGCCGGTGCCGACGCCCGAGGAGACCTCGGCGTTCTTCGTCCGCGCCGGGTATCACGTGGTACGGCAGGACTGCCGGGGCCGCGGGGACTCCGAGGGCAGCTTCGTGAAGTACCTCGGCGAGGGGCCGGACGGGGCGGACACCATCGACTGGATCGCCGCCCAGCCCTGGTGCGACGGCCGGGTGGCCATGATGGGCGTGTCCTACTCGGCCCACGCCCAGACGGCCGCCGCGGCCGAGTCCCCCGCCGGGCTGTCCGCGATGTTCATGGACTCCGGCGGCTTCGCCAGCGCCTACGAGGCCGGGATGCGGATGGGCGGCGCCTTCGAGCTCAAGCAGATCACCTGGGCCTTCCGGCACGGTGAGGAGAGCCCGGAGGCGGAGCGGGACCCGCTGGTGCGCAAGGCGTTCGCGGGGACGGATCTGCGCGACTGGTTCACCGTGCTGCCGTGGCGGACCGGTGTCTCACCGCTGCGCCAGGTGGACAGTTACGAGCGCTATCTGCTGGACCAGTGGCGGCATGACGCCTTCGGGGCGTACTGGCGCCAGCCGGCCATCTACGGGCGCGGCCACTACGACCGCTTCCCGGATGTGCCGACGCTGCACATGTCGAGCTGGTACGACCCGTATGTCCGCTCCACCATCGAGAACTTCACCGCCATGGGCCGGCTCAAGCGGTCCCCGGCGTATCTGGTGATGGGGCCGTGGAAGCACGGGCTGCGCTGTGTCACCTTCGCCGGCGATGTGGACTTCGGGCCCGCCGCGACCCTCAGCGGCAATGTGGACACCTCGTATCTGTCCTTCCGGCAGCGGTGGTTCGACGCGGTGCTGGGGGGCGGCGACCCGGAGTCGATCCCGCGGGTCCAGTACTTCCTCATGGGCGGCGGGGACGGCCGGCGGGACGAGACCGGGCGGATGCGGCACGGCGGCCGGTGGCACACCGACACCCAGTGGCCCCCGGCCGGGACCCGGGAGACCACGTACTACTGCCACGCCTCGGGCGAGTTGGGCCGGGAGCGGCCGACGGCGGCACGGGCCTGGGTGGAGTACGACTTCGACCCGAACGACCCGGTGCCCACGCTCGGCGGCCAGGTCACCTCGGGCGAGCCGGTGATGGTCGGCGGCGCCTTCGACCAGGTGCCGGACGAGCGGTTCTACGGTGCCCACCCGCCGTATCTGCCGCTGAACTCCCGGCCCGATGTGATCTCGCTGGCCACCCCGCCACTGGAGGAGCCGCTGGTGGTGGCCGGGCCGGTCACCGCGCGGCTGTTCATCTCCTCGTCCGCGCCGGACACCGACTTCACGGTGAAGCTGGTCGATGTGCATCCGCCCAACGAGGACTATCCGCACGGCTTCGCGATGAACCTCACCGAGGGCATCTTCCGCTGCCGCTTCCACAAGTCCTTCGAACGCCCGGAGCCGCTGGAGCCGGGCGAGGTCTACGAGATCGAGATCCCGGCCCCGGACACGGCCAACCGCTTCGAGGCCGGGCACCGGCTGCGCGTGGACATCTCCTCGAGCGACTTCCCCCGGTTCGACGTCAACTCCAACACGGGGGTGCCGGAGGCGGTGAGCCGCCGCAAGGTGGTGGCGACCAACCGCGTCCACATGGACGCGGACCACCCCTCGGCGGTGCTGCTGTGGACCCAGCCGGGCTGACGGGCGGTCGGCGTACGGCCGTCACCGCATGATGGTCGTCAGCACGTCCTGCCCCAGCCGGAGCAGGGTGCTGGTGGCCAGCCGGTGGTAGACGTACTTGCCATCGCGCTCGGACTCGATGAGCCCGGCGTC
Source organism: Streptomyces sp. NPDC059455 (assembly GCF_042750115.1). Classification (NCBI taxonomy): domain Bacteria; kingdom Bacillati; phylum Actinomycetota; class Actinomycetes; order Kitasatosporales; family Streptomycetaceae; genus Streptomyces; species Streptomyces sp. NPDC059455. The sequence continues at coordinate 35,033 of NZ_JBHYVB010000087.1, read as the reverse complement.
CCTGAGCTGGCGCAGGGTGCGGGAGACCTGCGTATCGGCGAGCCCCAGCCGCTGGGCCAGTTCGGAGGTGGTGATGGGCTCGCCCAGCAGATGGCGGCACAGCTCCATCCGGCCCAGGGACGCCAGCGCGGACATCCGGGCCCGCAGCTCGGCCTGGGTCAGCTGCTCGGGCGTCCTGTCCTCCTGGGCGGCGAACTGGAGCACCACGGGATGGCGCTCCTCGTCCTTGACCGTCAGATGCGGCCAGACATGGACGGAGGGGAGCAGGAACAGCGGGCGCGGGCCGATCTCGATCTCGGCGACGGCCAGCTTGTCGTAGCGCACCCGCGAGCCGCCGCGGGAGACCACCGCGGTGGGGCTGAGCCCGGCCAGCACCTCGGCCAGACCGCGCCGCCGGATATCGGCACGGACCCGGGCGGCGGCCGACTCCAGCCGGTCGCGGACCGTGCGCCACTCGGAGGCGAAGAACGCCTCGGCGCAGGAGTCCAGGAAGCACAGGAGCCGGTCGCGCAGCCCCTCGGGCGAGGCCACCAGGTCATGGGCCAGCTCGCCCCGCCGGAAGGAGCGCCGCTCGCACTGCTCCACATAGCGCTCGGCGGCCTCGGGGTCGGTGAGCAGGCTTCTGGCCGGGGGCACGGCCTCGCGGAAGCCGAGCACCCCTTGGGAGCACAGGCCCACGAACTCCTCGAGCGGCAGCCTCTCCAGATGGCGCAGCTCGTCCTCGAAGGGCTGGTCCAGCGGGAGCTCCAGCGGGAACAGCAGCCGGCAGCGGAGCCGGGCCCACAGCGGGGACAGGGCGCTCATCTCATCGGCGAGGGAGGGGGCGAGCGCCGTCCCGAGCCGCCGCGTCCAGCGCTGGGCCTCGGGGTGGTGGTCGGGCTCGGCCATGATGTGCAGCGTTGACATGAGCTCGGCCAGCGGCGAGCCGGCCGCGGGCGCCCCCCGCGCGGGGGGGCGGGGGGGGGGTAGAGGGTTTACCCCACCCCCCCCCTACACAGAGCGCGCGGGGGGGCCCA
>NZ_JBHYVB010000087.1:0-34007 GCF_042750115.1 Streptomyces sp. NPDC059455 | reverse complement strand
GCCCGCGCCCCCCCCCCCCCCCCCCCGCCACCCGCCCGGGGCCTCGGGGTGGGGGTGGGGCTGGCCCATGCGGGCCAGCTTGCACTGGCGCGCGCCCCGCGGCGACCGCCCGCCGTGCACGTCGGCCGGTTGGGCGCGCTGGAGGTTGAGCGTGATCCCCACACCCGCACATTACTCGGCGGCCGGCGGATCCGGACCGGTTGTCTCGCGAATCGACACCGGATTCCCTGGTCAGCGGCCGGTCAGGGGTTGCGCTGGGGGCTGGGGGCCGGTCAGCGGTCGCGGGGCAGCAGGGGGCCCAGCGGGCCCAGGTCCAGGTTGAGGTCGTCCTCGGTCAGCCCGAAGTGCTCCCGCAGCTCGGCCATGTTCCGCTCCAGAGCCATCAGCGTCAGCCCCAGCTCCTCGATCTGCTCATCGCTGATGCCGCCCTGCTCGACGCGGCGCAGCGCCTGCCGCTCCATGAGCTGCCGCAGCAGCTCGACGATGGTGAGCACCAGACCGGCCAGGCTCCTGCGGACCGACTCCTCGTCCACCTCGATCCGCCGCCCGGGCCGCCGGGGAGCGCGGTCATCCGTCATGGCGGCCCCCCTTCACGGCGGTCATGGCGATCCGCCTCCCACCCGTCCTCGTTCTCCACCCGTACGGAGGCGATCAGGGCGCGCAACGAGATCCGCACCAGGTCGATGTCGGCGATGGACAGGGTGATCTCCCCCGCGATCACCACGCCTCCGGCGAGCACCCGGTCGAGCAGGTCGACCAGGGCCACCTCCCGCCGCTCGATCGCCCGGGTCACGACGGCGTCTCCTCCGGCTGGTCCTCCGCCCGCTTCGGCGGGGCGGTGAAGGAGTACGGCGGCCAGGGGCCGCTGACCTCCAGGGTGATGGCGGGGTAGCGCTCCGCCAGGTCGGTCACCAGGGCGGTGAACTCCTCACCGAGGGCGTCGGGCACCAGATAGGAGTTGTTCAGCACCATCCACCCCTCGTACGCGGCCAGCGCGGTGTCCTGCGGTGGATGGGCGGCCGTGGCCACCGCCAGCGCGGCCAGGGAGGCGTGGATCTCCTCCGCCCGCTCGGTCGCGCGCAGATGCGCGGTCTCCTGGTCCTGCCGCTGGGCACGGCGCCGCATCAGATAGGCGGTTCCGGGGCTCTCCTCGCCCTCGGTGGGCTCGTCCGGGTCGGGCAGGAAGGACCTGGGGTCGACATACGCCTTGACGCCCCACTCGGTACGGCCCGCCACCCGCCGCAGCGTGGCCGTGAAGTCGTCCCGGCGCTCCTGGAGCATCGCCCGGACCCGGTCGTCGTCGTGGTAGAGCGTGGCGAAGCGCAGCGGGATGACCTGGCCGTGGCGGGCCGCGCCGTTGATCACCCGGTGGTGGGCGCGGGCGGTGCGCTCCAGCCACTCCAGGTCCTCCAGATGGCCGCGCAGCGCGTCCTCGCCGAAGTCCTCCAGCGGTACGGAGCCCACGACGGCGGCCAGCCCCGCGCTCTCCACCAGGCGCACCGGCTCGTCCGCCACGCCGGTGAGCCCCCGTGGCGGGGCGCCGTCCTCCGGGGCGGCCGTCACCGCGTACAGCCAGGTGGCGAGGGAACCGTTCACCGTTCGTCCTCCCGCTCCGCGCCTTGGGTCCCGTGGTCGTCCTCCCGGTGCGCGCCGCGGCCGTCCTCCAGCTCGCCGACGCGCCGCCGCAGCCGCTCGTTCTCCTCCAGGACGTCCCGGGCGCCGGAGGAGAGCGAGGGGTCGTGCTCCCACCAGTCGATGCCCATCTCCTTGGCCCGGTCCACGGAGGCGACCAGCAGCCGGATCTTGATCGTCAGCAGTTCGATGTCCAGCAGATTGATCTGGATGTCGCCCGCGATGACGATGCCCTTGTCGAGCACCCGCTCCAGGATGTCGGCCAGGCTGGACGGCTCGGCGCCCCGGCGGGCGGGTTCGCGTGCGGCGCCGGCGCGCCGGACCGGTGGGTTCCAGTCGGAGCTCTGGTTCATGTCCGGTTCTCCGCCCTGCCCCGGTAGTAGCGCTCGGTGCGGTGGTAGGAGACGAGCTCGCCGCGGTCGTCCAGCTCGACCTGGTACTCGGCGAGGATGTCGGTGGAGTCCGGGATCCGGTGGGTCTCGACCACCTCGATGCCGATGGTCCAGCCGTCCTCCGTGCGCTCCAGCGAGGTGACGCCCTCCGGGGTCCGCCCGGTCAGCCCCTGTACGTGGCGGGCCGCGCTGCGCGCGGCGTCGCGGGCCACGAGCGCGGGACGCCGGGGGCGGGGGCGCTCCCGCTCGGGCTCGCGCCACTCCGGCTCGCCCTCGCGAGGCCACTCCGCGCGGTCCCGCTCCTCACGGGACCGCTCCTCACGGGGCCGCTCCTCACGAGGTCGTTCCTCACGGGGCCGGGCGCGTGGCCTCTCCTCGCGGTGGTGTTCCTCCCGGGGCCGTTCGCGGGGCACGGCTCATACCTCCAGGCCCCCGTCGGGCGGCCCCTGGGACATCAGCCTGCGGACCAGTTCGTCCTCCTCCCGGGCCGCCTCCTCCTCGGTGAGCTCCCCGCTCTCCCGGGCCTCCGCGACCTCCTCCAGCCGCTGCTTGATCACCTCGGGGTCGTACAGCTGCCGATGGGCCTCGTCATGGATCCGCTCGGCGATCCAGACGACGCCCCGCACCGGGGCCAGCGGCAGCGTGGCCAGGCCGGTGAACAGTCCCATGGCTACTCGTCGCCTTCCTTCCCTTCGAGCGTCGCGTCGGCCACGAAGTCGTACGGCGCCAGCGGGCCGAGCAGACGCATCCGGACCCGGCCGTGCCAGTGCGCGGCGAGCTCCTCGGCCGCCTCCTCGAACGCCTCCCGTTTCGCGTCCTCCACCAGGAACGAGGCGTTGATCAGCCCCTCGGGGGACGCCGGCTCCTCCGACACCGAGCCCAGCGCGTACGGCGCCAGCCGCCGGTCGAGCTCCAGCGCGTCCACGCTCCGCTTCGCGGCGATGCTGTCCATGACGAGCTGGCCGAGCTCGAGCCGCTGCTCGTAGCCCGCGTCCTCGGGCAGCCCCCGCAGCTCGTCGCGGAGCCGTCTGGCCTCGGGCTGTTCGGTCACCACCTCGCGCAGCACCGCGTCCTGGTCATAGCGGGCCCGCACGGTGAGCTGCGTACGGCCGCGGAGCCGGTCGAGGCCGCGGGCGAAGTCGTCGTGCCCCTCGGCCAGCAGCTCGTCCGCCACCGCCGCGGTGTCGCGCACCACGGTGCCGAAGCGGAACGGCAGCACCGGTGAGCCCTGCGCGGCCAGGTGGTCCAGCACCCTGGCGTGGGTGCGCAGATCCTCGGGGGTGCCCAGCGGCTTGTCGACGGGCACCTCGCTGACCACCGCGGCCTGGCCGCCCTGGCGGACCAGGGTCACCGGGGCCTCCGGGTCCCCGACGGCGGGCAGGTCCTTGACCGACTCATCGGGGCGGTCGTCCGTGACGACCCCGTAGACATAGCAGGCACGTCCGTCCTCGGCCATCACCGCTCGCGCTCCCTGTGGCTGGGGGAACCCCTGGTGCGCCGGGGCCGCTCCCGCTCCTCGGCCTCGGGTTCCCGGTCCTCGTCGTCATCGTCCCGCAGCAGATCCGAGACCGATTCCTTGACGCCCTCCAGGGCGCCCTTGGTCTTCTTCTTGCCGCCGCCCTCCCGGATCTCGTCCATGAGGCCGGGCAGACCATGGGTTTCGGTGCCGCTGCGGGCGAGGTCGAGTCGGTTGGTCGCCTCCGCGAACCGCAGATACGTGTCCACGCTGGCGACGACGATACGGGCGTCGATGGTCAGGATCTCGATGCCCACCAGGGACACCCGCACATACACATCGATGACCAGGCCCTTGTCCAGGATGAGGTCGACCACGTCGACCAGGGCGCTGGAACTCGCCCGGTCCAGATACTGGCTCTGCTGCTGCCGTGCTACGGTCACCGCGCTCACCCGTTCCGGGGGCGGGGTCCGTCAGCGGCGCGCGCGGCGCCGTGCGGGCTCCTCCTCGTACTCCTCCTCGTCGTATTCGTCCCGGGGCTCTTCGTCCTCGTACTCCTCGGGCTCCTCGGCCTCGTACTCTTCCCCCGGTTCTTCGCCCTCCTCGGGCCCCTCCTCGGGCTCCTCCTCGCGCTCCCGCCCCTCTCGTTCGTCGTCCTCCACGATCTCGCCGTCGTGCACCACGCCGCGCCAGCCCACGACCTCGTCGGGGTCGAGCAGCACCTCGCGCATGAGGTGGCGGCGGAAGTGCTTCATCTCCAGGCGCACCCGGCGGCCCTGGGCGCGCCAGAGGTTGCCGGTGCGCTCCATGAACCCCTGCGGCCAGTACTCCAGGACGAACAGGATGCGGGTGAGGTCGGGGGCCAGCTCGTGGAAGGTGATCGTGCCGTCCACATGGCCCTTGTCGGCCCGCGATGTCCAAATGATGCGCTTGTCCGGCACCTGCTCGATGACCTCGGCCCGCCACTTGCGGTGCGACCAGAAGACCTGGGCCTTCCACTCGGATTCCGTCCCGCCCTCGTCCTCGTCCCCGTCCTCGTTCCGGACGTCCTCGACCTTCTTCATGTACGAGGGGAAGTTCTCCCACTCCGTCCAGAGGTTGTAGGTGAGGGAGAGGGGCGCGCCCACGTCCATCTGCTCCACGATGTTGGTGACCTTGAGCTTCTTGCCGCCCTTGCCGCCGCCATCGCCGTCACCGCCGCCGAGGCCCGGGATGATGCTCTTGGCCGTGTCGACGACCTTCTCCTTGACCTGGTCCTTGACCTTCCCCTTGACCTGGTCCTTCATCTGCTCCTTGGCCGTGTCGACGACCTTGTCCTTCACCTGCTCCAGACCGCCCTTCAGCGCGCCCGACCCGGGGTTGCCCAGGTGGGTGACCGATGCCAGGGCCCGTTCGCCCAGCGCCGCCAGCAGGCCCTGCGCCTCCTTCAGCAGGCGGTCGGTGGGCAGCTCCCGGGCGAGCGCGCGCCCGCCGGTCTGCCCCTTGGTTTCCTCAGCCATGGCCCTCACCTCTGGCTTCGCCGCGCGGGCCCTTCGGAGCCGGTCCGCTTCCTGGTCTTCGCCGGACGGTCGGACGGTTCGCGCTGCCCGTCGGCGCGCTCACGCTGCCCGCCCTCGCGGGACCGTGCGGCGCTCCCGCGCTCGCGCTCGCCGCGCTCCTCGTGCTCCTCGTGCTCCTCGTGCTCCTCCGGCTCTTCGTCCTCCCCGGCCTCCGGCCCGCGGTCCCCCGCGCCACCGGTGCGCAGGGTCGCGGCGCGCCGCTCCAGCCGGTCACTCAGGGCGTCCATGCGGTTACTGGCCGCCGACATGGCCGCCTCGCGGCCCGCGGAGACCAGCCGACTGCCGATGTCCTGGCCGAGCCTGCCAAGCTCGGAGGACTTCAGCTGCTGGGCGCCCGGTGGGTTGAATCCGGAGGTGAGGCGCTTGCCCGCGGCGAGGCCGGCGAGGCCGAGGACCAAGGTCCCCCTGTGGCCACGCCCGAAGAGATAGCCACCGACGAAGGCCAGTGCCACCCGGCAGTTCTTCATGATCGCTCCTCCTCCCGGAGCTGAACGAGACAGCCGTTCGGGTGCACATAACCAAGTATGGTGCATATCACCCCATTCAGTGATGTTTTTGGTTATGTCGGCCGCAGAGGATCGCAGGGGCCACGGCGCCGAGGGACCGTCAGGCGGCGAGCGCCGGATGCAGCACCACTTTGGTGTAGCCCTCGACCCGCTTGTCGAACTTCTCGTACGCCTGCGGAGCCTGGTCCAGCGGCAGTTCATGGGAGACCACGAAGCTGGGCCGGGCGCGCCCGGCGATGATCAGGTCGCGCAGCTGGCGGTTGTAGCGCTTGACGTTGCACTGGCCCGTGCCCATGCGCTGACCCTTCTCGAACATCCGGCCGATGGAGACCAGCAGCTGACCGTGTTTGGCGTGCTCATCCGGGCTGCCGGGGTCGGAGGGGACGTACAGCCCCGGCACACCGAGCCGCCCGGTCGGCCGTACCGTGTCGACCAGCGAGTTGAGCACCGACGCGGGCTCCTCATGACTGGCGTCGTGCGCCTGGGCCTGGTAGCCCACCGCGTCGATGCCCTTGTCGGTGCCCTCGCCGCCGGTGCGGTCCATGATCTGCGGCACCGGGTCGCCCTTGCTGAAGTCGATGGGGACGGCGCCGATCTCCCTGGCCTTCTCCAGCCGCTCGGGGACCCGGTCGACGACGAACACCGTGGCGGCGCCGCGCAGCAGCGCGGAGTAGGCGGCCATCAGCCCCACCGGACCCGCCCCGTAGACGGCCACGCTCTCGCCCGGGGAGACCTGGGCCAGCTCACAGCCGTGGTAACCGGTCGGGAAGATGTCGGCGAGCAGGATGAAGTCGGTCTCCAGATCGCTCTCGGGCAGCTTCAGGCAGTTGAAGTCGGCGAAGGGCACCCGCAGCCGTTCGGCCTGGCCGCCCTTGTACGGGCCCATCGCCACATAGCCGTAGGCGCCGCCCGCGAAACCGGGGTTGACGGTGAGGCAGAAGCCGGTGTCGCCCGCGAGGCAGTTCTTGCAGAATCCGCAGGCCACGTTGAACGGCATGACCACGCGGTCGCCCTTGGTCAGCGAGACGACGCCGGAACCGGTCTCCTCGACCACGCCGAGGTTCTCGTGCCCGAAGACGATGCCGGGCTCGGCCGCCGTCCGGCCCTCGTACATATGCAGATCGGAGCCGCAGATCGCGCTGGAGGTGACGCGCACGATCACATCGTTCGGATGCTCGATCCGAGGATCGTCGACGTCCCTCACCGCCACCGAGTAGGGCTTCTCATAGACGACGGCTTTCACCTGGATCACCTCCGCGTCGATCGCTGACAAGCGGCGGTGGTGGCGGACACGGCGCGGTCCCAGGGTGTCTCGGCCACCACCGGGTACTTCCAGCGAACCGCCGCGGGACGCCCGGCGCAACCGGCGCGGTCGTTCCGCCCCGGGCCCCCGGGCCCCCGGGCCCCGCCGGGCCTACTCGACCGTGACCCAGTCCAGGGTGCGCTGGACGGCCTTCTTCCAGCCCGTGTACCCCTCCTTCCTGGTCTTCTCGTCCCACTGCGGCTCCCATCGCCTGGACTCGCTCCAGTGGGAGCGCAGCTCATCGGTGTCCCGCCAGAACCCCGTGGCCAGCCCCGCGGCGTAGGCGGCGCCCAGGGCGGTGGTCTCGGCGATGACCGGGCGGCTGACCGGTACGCCCAGCACATCGGCCTGGATCTGCATACACAGCTCGTTGTCGGTGACCCCGCCGTCCACCCGCAGGACGTCCATGTGGATGTCGGCGTCCCGCTCCATGGCCTCGACCACGTCCCGGCTCTGGTAGCAGATGGCCTCCAGGGTGGCGCGGGCGATGTGGCCATTGGTGTTGAAGCGGGTGAGGCCGACGATCGCGCCGCGGGCGTCGGAGCGCCAGTACGGGGCGAAGAGCCCGGAGAAGGCGGGCACGAAGTACACCCCTCCGTTGTCCTCGACGGTGCGGGCGAGTCGCTCGCTGCCCGCGGCGTCGTCGATCATCTTCATCTGGTCGCGCAGCCACTGGACGGCCGAGCCGGTGACGGCGATCGAGCCCTCCAGGGCGTAGACGGGAGGGCCGTCGCCGAACTGGTACGCCACGGTGGTGAGCAGTCCGCTGGCCGAGCGGATCGGCTCCGATCCGGTGTTGAGCAGCAGGAAGTTGCCGGTGCCGTAGGTGTTCTTGGCCTCGCCGGGGGCGAAGCAGACCTGGCCGACCGTGGCCGCCTGCTGGTCGCCGAGGACGCCGGTGATGGGGGTGGCGGTGCGCAGCGGGCGGGAGGTGCGGGCCTGGCCGTACGCCTCGGAGTGGGAGGAGGGGTTGATCGTCGGCAGCATCGCCCGCGGAATGCCGAAGATCTCCAGCAGTTCGTCGTCCCAGTCCAGTGTCTCCAGGTCCATCAGCATGGTGCGGCTGGCGTTGGTGACATCGGTGGCGTGGATGCCGGCGCCGGGGCCGCCGGTGAGGTTCCACAGCACCCAGGCGTCGGTGTTGCCGAAGAGGGCGTGGCCTGCCTCCGCGGCCTCGCGGACGCCCTCGACGTTGTCCAGAATCCACTTGATCTTGCCGCCGGAGAAGTAGGTGGCGGGCGGCAGCCCCGCCTTGCGGCGGATCACCTCGCCCTGGCCGTTCCGTTCCAGCGCGGCCGCGATGGTGTCGGTGCGGGTGTCCTGCCAGACGATGGCGTTGTAGTACGGGCGGCCGTTGCGCGGATCCCAGATCACGGTGGTCTCGCGCTGATTGGTGATGCCGATCGCGGCCAGGTCGGCGGGGGCGAGCCCGCCCGCGCGGAGGGCGTTCTGCATCACCGAGTTGGTGCGCTCGTAGATCTCCACCGGGTCGTGCTCGACCCACCCCGCGCGCGGCAGGATCTGGCGGTGCTCCAGCTGGTACCGCGCCACCTCGTCACCGTCGTGATTGAAGATCATGAAACGGGTGCTGGTGGTTCCCTGGTCCACCGCACCGATGAATTCCGGCATGCTGCCGCCTCTCGTGGGTGGGGTACGGCCCGGATCGGCTACTCGGGGGTCGGCGTGCGGCCCACCTCCGTTTCGGCCGCCGGGAGGAAGCGGCTGATCAGGACCTGGTAGAGGGCTGCGCCGATGAGCCCGCCGACCAGCGGGCCCACGATCGGCACCCAGAAGTACAGATCCCCGTACTGGTCCCGCCACGCGCTGCCGTATCCGGTGAGATAGCTGGCCAGCCGGGGGCCGAAGTCACGGGCCGGGTTGATGGCGTACCCCGCGTCGGCGCCCCAGGCCATGCCGATCGCGACCACGATCAGCCCGATGACGAAGGGCCCCAGATTGGCCTTCGGGGCCGAGTTCAGCACATCGGTGACGGCGAAGATGAGCAGCACCAGGATCGCGGTGCCGATGACCTGGTCGCGGAGCGCGCCCCATTCGCTGACCGGAAGGACTCCGTTGCCGGGGAGGGTGGAGAAGACGAACTGGGTCTTGAAGGTGTGCCCCGGGTCGGCGTGGCCCAGCGCCTCGGTGTAGTTCCAGCGCACCAGCAGGGCCCCGACGAACGCCCCGGCCGTCTGGGCCACGGTGTACGGCAGGACCTTGTTCCAGGGGAAGCCCTTGAAGGCCGCCAGGGAGAGGGTGACCGCCGGGTTGATATGGGCCCCGCTGAGCCGCGCCGCCACATACACACCGAAGGTGACGCCCAGCCCCCAGGCCCAGGAGATGGAGTCGTGATCGCCGAGCGCGCCCGGGGGCTTGGTGAGGTCGCCGCCCGCCACGACCTGCGCCACCACACCGCAGCCGAAGAGGATCAGCACCATGGTGCCCGCGAACTCCGCGCAGAGCTCGCCGAGCAGTGCCGACCTCGGGCGTTGTGGCTTGGGGGCGGTCATGGGCCCATCGTCGGGGCGCTTCGGCACGGCGGCCCGTCCTGCTGGGCCGTCCGGGTCAGGGACGGGCCAGGGACGGGTGAGGGACGGGCCATGGATGGGTCAGGGCCCGGCCATGGACGGGCCGTGGACGGCGAAACCGGGTCTGTACGGATCAGGGTGCGGACCTGTACGAAGGTGCTGACAACATCACCCATCGCCCACCCATCACCCATCGCCCTCCAGCCGAAACAGGACGACACGGATGCCGACCACCCAAGCCCCGACGAACTGGGCCGGGAACATCACCTTCTCCGCCGCCCGGCTGCACCACCCGGACAGCGTCGACGAGCTGCGGCGGATCGTCAGCTCCGCCGACCGGGTACGGGTACTGGGCACCGGCCACTCCTTCAACCGCATCGCCGACACCGAGGGCGATCTGGTGAACCTGGACCGGCTGCCGCACCGGGTGGAGACAGACCCCGGGAAGGGCACCGCGACCATCGCGGCGGGCATGCGGTACGCCCATGTGGCCCAGGCCCTGCACGCGGAGGGCTTCGCGCTGGCCAACCTCGCCTCGCTGCCGCACATCACGGTCGCGGGGGCCTGTACCACCGCCACCCATGGCTCGGGGAGCGACCAGCGCTGTCTGGCGGCGGCGGTCGCGGGGCTGGAGATAGTCGGCCCCGACGGCGAGGTGACCCGAATCAGCCGGGACGAGGACCCGGACCGGCTGAACGGGGCCGTGGTCGGGCTCGGCGGTCTTGGCGTGGTCACCGCCATGACGCTGGACATCGAGCCCACCTTCGACGTGGCCCAGTGGGTGTGGACCGGGCTGCCGCTGGACCGGCTGGACGACAGCTTCGAGGAGATCTTCGGCGCCGCCTACAGCGTCAGCGTCTTCACCGACTGGCGCTCGGGCGAGGGCGTGGTGTGGCTGAAGTGCCGCACCGATCTGCCCGATCCCCCCGAGCCCGGACAGCCGTGGCTGGGGGCCCACCCGGCCAACCGCCACCACCACCCGGTGCCCGCGATGCCGCCGCTGCACTGCACCGAGCAGTTGGGCGCGCCGGGACCGTGGCATGAGCGGCTGCCGCACTTCCGCCCGGACTTCACCCCCAGCAACGGCGATGAGCTCCAGTCGGAGCTGCTGCTGCCGCGCGAGGCGGCCTCGGCGGCGTTCGCCGCGCTGCGCGGGCTCGGCGACCGGATCGCGCCCGTGGTGCAGGTGTCCGAGGTCCGTACGGTCGCGGCGGACGAGCTGTGGCTGAGCCCCGCGAACGGCCGGGACAGCGTGGCCTTCCACTTCACCTGGGTCCCCGATCACGACGCGGTAGTCGAGGTGGTGGCCGCGATGGAGGAGGCGCTGCTGCCGCTGGGGGCGCGGCCGCACTGGGGCAAGCTGACCACGGCCGCGCCGGAACGGATCCTGTCCTCGTACGACCGGGCAGGCGACTTCGCGCGGCTGCTGGCCGAGCACGACCCGGCGGGGAAGTTCCGCAACGCCTATCTGGAGGGCTACTTCCCCACCGGGTGAGAGTGGCACCGGCCGGTGTTCAGCCGGTCCAGGACCATTCGGCGACCTCGGGCATATCGGTGCCGTGCGCACGGATCCAGGCCTGGTGGCGGGTGCGGGCGTCCTGCATCCGCTGCCGTACGGCCGTGGCGCGCACCGCGAGCCCGGGGGTCCGGTCGATGACGTCCATCACCAGCCGGTAGCGGTCCAGGTCGTTGCGGACCACCATGTCGAACGGCGTGGTGGTGGTGCCCATCTCCAGGTAGCCGCGCACATGGAGGTTGGGGTGGACGGCCCGGCGGTAGGACAGCCGGTGCACCAGCCACGGATAGCCGTGGTAGGCGAAGATGACCGGCCGGTCGCGGGTGAACAGGGCGTCGAACTCGTGGTCCGTCATCCCGTGCGGATGCTCCTCCTTCGGCAGCAGCCGGGTCATGTCGACCACGTTGACCACCCGCACGGCCACATCGGGCAGATGGCGGCGGAGGATCCCGGCGGCCGCGATGACCTCCTGGGTGGGCACATCGCCCGCGGCGGCCAGCACCACATCCGGCTCCCCCGCGCCGTTCTCGGTGCCGGCCCAGTCCCAGGTCCCGGCCCCGCGGGCGCAGTGGGCGCGCGCCTGGTCGAGGTCGAGCCAGTCGAAGCAGGGCTGTTTGCCCGCGACGACCACGTTGACGTAGTCGCGGCTGCGCAGGACGTGGTCGGCCACGCTGAGCAGGGTGTTGGCGTCCGGCGGCAGATAGACGCGCACCACCTCCGGGCTCTTGTTGAGCACATGGTCGACGAAGCCGGGGTCCTGGTGCGAGAAGCCGTTGTGGTCCTGGCGCCACACATGGGAGGTCAGCAGGTAGTTGAGGGAGGCCACGGGGCGCCGCCAGGGCAGTGAGCGGGACACCTTCAGCCATTTGATGTGCTGGTTGACCATGGAGTCCACGATGTGCACGAACGCCTCGTAGCAGGAGAAGAGGCCGTGCCGCCCGGTCAGCAGATAGCCCTCCAGCCAGCCCTGGCAGAGGTGCTCGGAGAGGATCTCCATGACCCGGCCGTGGCGGCTGAGGTGCTCATCGGTGGGCACGATGGACTCCTGCCACGCCTTGCCAGTCGCGTGGTAGAGGGCCTCCAGCCGGTTGGAAGCGGTCTCGTCGGGGCCGACCACCCTGAAGTCGCGGCGGTCGGCGGTGTCCTCCATGACCTGCTCCAGCAGCCCGCCGAGGACCCGGGTCGGCTCGTGCAGGGTCGCGCCGGGCTTGTCCACGGGGACCGCGTACCGCTCCAGGTCGGGCACGGGCAGCGAGCGCAGCAGCAGTCCGCCGTTGGCGTGCGGATTGGCGCCCAGGCGGCGGTCGCCCTCCGGGACCTCGGCCAGCAGGTCCGGCCGGGGCCGCCCGTCGGCGTCGAAGAGTTCCTCGGGGCGGTACGAACGCAGCCAGCGCTCCAGCTGCCGCAGATGCTCCGGGTTCTCCCGGACGCCCGGCAGGGGGACCTGGTGGGCGCGCCAGGTGCCCTCCACGGGAACCCCGTCGACCTCCTCGGGACCGGTCCAGCCCTTGGGCGTACGGAGCACGATGACGGGCCAGCGCGGCCGCTCGGCGATGCCCTCCTCGCGGGCGGTGCGCTGGAGCAGGGCGATCCGGTCCAGCGCCTCGTCCAGGGCGTGCGCCATGGCCCGGTGCACCTCGAGCGGCTCGTCCCCGGCGACGTGGATCGGCTCGTGGCCGTATCCCCGCAGCAGGTCGTCGAGTTCGGGTCCGGGGAGCCGGGCGAGCACCGCGGGGTTGGCGATCTTGTACCCGTTGAGGTGGAGGATCGGCAGCACGGCGCCGTCGTGGACCGGGTCCAGGAACTTGTTGGCGTGCCAGGAGCCGGCCAGCGGACCGGTCTCGGCCTCGCCGTCGCCGATGACGCAGGCGACCAGCAGCCCGGGGTTGTCCAGCGCGGCCCCGTAGGCGTGGGCGAGGGAGTAGCCGAGCTCACCGCCCTCGTGGATCGAGCCGGGGGTCTCGGGGGCCACATGGCTGGGCACCCCGCCGGGGAAGGAGAACTGCCGGAAGAGCCGGGCCATGCCCGCCGCGTCCCGGCTGACGTCCGGGTAGACCTCGGAGTAGCTGCCGTCCAGCCAGGAGCCGGCGAGCACCGCGGGGCCGCCGTGCCCGGGGCCCCAGACACAGATGGCGTCCAGGTCGCGGTCCCTGATGACGCGGTTCAGATGGGTGTGGACGAGGTTGAGTCCGGGTGAGGTGCCCCAGTGGCCCAGCAGCCGGGGCTTGATGTGGTCCGGGCGCAGCGGCTCGGTCAGCAGCGGGTTGGCCAGCAGATAGATCTGGCCCACCGCGAGGTAGTTGGCGGCGCGCCAGTGGGCGTCCAGGGCGCGGATCCGGTCGTCGGCGAGCCCGCCGTCCGGCGAGCCCGTCGTGGTCGGTGCGTCTGGCATGGGCCTCTCTCCCTCGTGGTCTCCGGTGACGTGCCCGTCTCGTGGTGTCCAGTTGTGTGCCGGCCGGTCGTGCTGCCTGTTGCGTGCCCGCCGGTCGTGCTGCCTGTTGTGTACCGCCAGTCGTGCCGCCTGTTGTGTACCGGCCGGTCGTGCCGCCCCTGTTGTGTACCCGCCTGCCGTGCCGCCTGCCGTTCAGTCCCGCTCCGGCACGATCACCACCGGGCAGGGCGCGTGGTGCAGGGCCGCGTGGGCGATGCGGCCGAGCTGCAGCCCGGCGGTGCGACCGTGGCCGCGGCGGGCGCCGAGGACCAGCAGATCGGCGGTGGCGGCGGCGTGGAGGAGCGCCTTGCGGGCCGTGCCCTCGACCGTCGCGTGGTGCACGGTGACCTCGGGGTGGTCTCGTCGGGGGGTCCGCAGGGCGTCCTCCAGCGTCCGCTCCGCCCGTGCCCAGTGGGCACGCACCGGGTCCCCCTCCAGCAGCAGTTCATCCGTCACCTCACCGGCGGGCGCGCGCCAGGCCCGTACGGCCTCCAGCGTGCGGCCGCCCGCCGCGGCCTCGCGGAAGGCGAACCGGACCGCGGCCGAGGGGCCGCCCGCCTCGCCGGGCTCGCCCACGCCGAGCACGATCCGGCCGAAGGCGCCGCCCCGGTTGGGCTCGCCGCCGCGTACGACCGTCACCGGGCAGGTGGCGCGGGCGGCGACCGCGAGGCCGACCGAGCCGAGCAGCAGCCCGGCGAGTTCACCGCGGCCGCGGGAGCCGACGACCACGCCCGAGGCCTCCCGCCCGGTGCGCAGCAGCGCGTCCACCGGGTCCTCCGGCAGGACCTCGGCGGCGACCTTCACATCGGGGCCGCGGCGGCGGGCGCGCTCCGCGGCGGACGCGGCGATGTCCTCGTCCCTGATCTGTTCCCAGGGGCGCTCGGGGTCGGCGGCGGGCGCGATGCCCTCGTACCGCTCCCACAGCGAGGCGTGGACCAGCCGCAGCGGCACCGCGTGCCGGGCCGCCGCGTCCACCGCCCAGTCCACCGCCTGGAGGCTGTGGTGCGAGCCGTCGACGCCCACCACGAGGGGGAGCTCCACCGTTTCCACCACCTTCCGCGCGGCGGTGCCGCGCTCGTGCCGAACGCCTTCGCCCCCCTGTCCCGACGCCTTCACCCTCCCGCCCGTGCGGGATGCCGCGCGAGGGGCGTTTCGGCCCCGCCGGGGGTCGTTCGGCCCAGGGCACCCGTGCGGGCCGAACGGTCCCGAGCGGACCCCGGGCAGCCCAAGAAGGGGGCCGGAGCGCCGTCCCACGCTGGGAGCGGACCGGGGCGGACCGGGGCGGACCGGAGCGGACCGGCCGGGACGGACTGGGGCGGACCGCGGAGGCACGGATGAAGCACCGCAAGATCGGCAATGTGATGACCGACGACGTCGTCCGGGTGAGCTCCAAGACGTCGTTCGACGAGGTCGGTGCGCTGCTCTCCCGGCACCGCTTCAACGGGCTGCCCGTGGTGGACGAGGACGACAAGGTGGTCGGCATGATCACCGGGACCGATCTCAGCGAGCCCGCTCCGACGGCCGGCCAGTTGATGTCGCGCCCCGCGGTCACCGTGCGCCCCCAGGACAGCATCGTGGACGCCGCCCGCGCGATGGACCGCCATCGCGTCGAGCGGCTGCCCGTCGTCGACGAGGAGGACCGGTTGATCGGCATCGTCACCCGCCGGGACCTGCTGCGGGTCTTCCTCCGCCCGGACGACGA
Organism: Streptomyces sp. NPDC059455; assembly: GCF_042750115.1. Lineage (NCBI taxonomy): Bacteria > Bacillati > Actinomycetota > Actinomycetes > Kitasatosporales > Streptomycetaceae > Streptomyces > Streptomyces sp. NPDC059455. Next base: position 18,982 of record NZ_JBHYVB010000087.1, on the reverse strand, counting down.
GATTCGCGCCGAGGTGATCGACGAGGTGCTGGTCCGGTCGCTGTGGCTCGGCCCGCAGTCCGTCGCGGTCACCGTGACCGACGGGGTCGTACGGCTGGAGGGGCAGCTGGACCGGCACAGCGAGATCCCCATCGCGATCCGGATGACCGGGCAGGTGGACGGCGTGGTGGCCGTGGTCGACCGGCTCAGCTACCGGGTCGACGACTCCGCGGACCGGGGAGGTGCGCGGCGATGACCCGCCCGGCCGGCAAGCCGCTGCGGGACGGCCGGGTGGTGGTGGGCCTGGACGGCTCCGACAGCGCCTGGGCCGCGCTGGACCGGGCGGTCGCCGAGGCGCGGCGGCGTGACGCCACGCTGGAGATCGTGCACGCCTGGCCATGGGCCCGGACCGACCCGCTCGCCTTCGACCCGGACAGCGAACCGCGGCGGCCCGCGGTGGAGATCGCCAGGACCGTGCTGCGGCTGGCCATGTCGCGGGCCCAGGAGCAGGATCCGCACCTGCGGATCGTGCCCACCCTGACGGCCCAGGACGCGGTGCCCGAGCTGCTGCGGATCGGCGAGGACGCCTCGCTGATCGTCATCGGCACCCGGGGGCTCGGCGGCTTCACCGGGCTGCTGCTCGGCTCGGTCGGGCTGCGGCTGGCCGCCCACACCCGGCGCCCGCTGCTGGTGGTGCGCGGCGGGTCCACGAGGGCGTACGGGCCCGAGGGCCACGGCAAGGTGCTGGTCGGGGTGGAGAGCGGCGCGGACTCGGCGGCGGCCCGCTTCGCCTTCGAGGAGGCCGCCCGGCGCCGCGCCCGGCTGCGGGTGCTCTACGCCTGGCCGAAGCCGAGGGTCTTCGCGGGCGATCACGCGCTGCCCGCGCGGGAGGTGGTGGCGCTGCGCGCCGAGCGGGAGCAGACGGTGGCGTACGGGATGGTGGCCGGGCTGCGCGAGGAGTTCGGGCAGGTCCGGGTGCGGGAGCACACCACCCACAGTGCCCCCGCGCAGGCCCTGGTGGAGGCGTCGCGGGCGGCGGACGTCCTGGTGCTGGCCGTCCACCGGCGGACGCCCCGGCTCGGCATGCAGCTCGGGCCGGTCACGCATGCGGCACTGCATCATGCGCACTGTCCGGTGGTGTTGGTGCCGGTGGAGTAGGCGCTAGTGGACTGGCTCCGTGCTCGGTGGCCGAAGCCCCTCCGGACTGCGGGCGACGAGGTCCGGTGCCCCTTCCCGAAAAAAGCTTGATCTGGCGCAACTATTTCATCAAGCAGTGTCCAGGGGTGCCGGGTCAGCCTCCGGCTCCGGGCGACGGAAAGGGCCGTAAGACCTGGTCCCCGGGGCCTCCCCGGGACCGGTCGGCCCTGTCGGCGGGGGCCCGGTCATGGTCCGCTGGAGATGGCACCGGGGGCAACCAGCCGACGCGGAGAAGCGGACGTCCCACTACCGCGCACCGCGCAATCAGGGCCCGCGAGAAGTGGGCGCCCCCGGCGTCCGGGCCGGGCACCTGCCGGGAAGGAGGCAGCGATGGCGCGCCCCGTCACCGTCGGACTGGACGGTTCCGACGAGAGTCTGGCCGCCGCCGGCTGGGCCGCCCATGAGGCCCGTTCGCGCGGTGCGCCACTGCGGCTGGTGAACGCGTGGCCGGGGCCCGAGCAGAAGGATCTGACACCGGGCCGGGAGGCCGCCTGGCAGTACTGGTCCGAGCGCGCCCTGCACGCGGCACGCGCCGAGCTGGACGCCGACCACCCGGAGACGACGATTCTCACCGCTCAGATCTCCGGCCTGCCCGCGCCCGTCCTGCTGGCCGAGGCGGAGCGGGCCCAGCTGCTGGTGGTGGGGTCCCGTTCCATCGGCGCGGTCGCGGGCTTCTTCCTCGGCTCGGTCGGCCTGGAGCTCGCGGCGCGTTCCATGACCCCCGTGGTCCTGGTGCGGGCGGACGGGCACGAGGAGCGGCACGGCGATGTGGTGGTCGGCGTGGAACCGCGCGAGCCGTGCGACGACATCCTGGAGTTCGCCTTCGACGCCGCGGCCCGGCGCGACGGTGTGCTGCGGGCCGTCTACGCCACCCGGGTCCCCGCCATCCGGGGCGACGCCCCCTGGGTGGTGGACGTCGGGCTGAGCGACGCGCGCAAGGAGGCCGAGCACGCGCTGGGCGAGGTGCTGGCGCCGTGGCGGGACAAGTTCCCCGAGGTACGGGTCTTCGAGGAGGTCGCGTCGGACAGCCCGGCCCGGCGGCTGGTGGCCGCGGCGGCGGGGACGGCGCTGATGGTCGTGGGCCGCGGTCCACGCCGGGTGGGGTTCGGCCCCCGGCTGGGGCCGGTCACCCAGGCCGTGGCGCACCACGCCGCCTGCCCGGTCGCGGTCGTGCCCCAGCGATGAGCCCCGCCGCGGAACACCATCGGAGGAAAGGGAAGCGGCCATGAAAGCACTCGTCTTCCACGGGCCGGAGCGGTCCTCCTGGCAGGAGGTGCCCGACCCCGAACTCGAGGCCGCCACCGACGCGATCGTCCGGATCGACACCACGACCATCTGCGGCACCGATCTGCACATCCTCCGCGGCGAGGTGCCGGACATCGAGCCCGGCCGGGTGCTCGGTCACGAGGGGGTCGGCGAGGTCGTCGAGACCGGTGCCGACGTCCGCGGGATCCGTCCCGGCGACCGGGTGCTGATCTCCTGCATCTCGGCCTGCGGCCACTGCCGCTTCTGCCGGGAGCGCGGCTACGGGCAGTGCCGTGACGGCGGGGGCTGGATCCTGGGCCGTACGGTCGACGGCACCCAGGCCGAGTATGTGCGGGTGCCGTTCGCCGATCTGTCCACGCATCCGCTGACGGGGTCGGCCGAGGGCCATGACGTGGTGCTGCTGGCGGATGTCTTCCCCACCGCGTACGAGGTGGGCGTCCTCAACGGCCGGGTGGGGCCGGGTGACACGGTCGCGGTGGTGGGCGCCGGGCCCGTCGGGCTGGCCTCCATCGCCACGGCGCAGTTCTTCTCCCCCGGCCGGATCATCGCCATCGATCCGGACACGGCCCGGCTGGACGCCGCCAAGCGGGTCGGCGCCGACGCGGTGGCGGATTCCGCCGAGGATCCGGAGCGGCTGGTCGACGATCTCACCGAGGGGCTCGGCGCCGATGTGGTGATCGAGGCCGTGGGGAGCCCTCGGTCCTTCGAGACCTGCACCCGGATGGTGCGGCCGGGCGGCCGGATCGCCAACGTGGGGGTGCACGCCCAGCCCGCGACACTGCATCTCGAAGAGCTGTGGATCAAGAATGTGACGATCACCACCGGGCTGGTCGACACCTACTCGACCCCCACCCTGCTCTCCCTGCTGTGCGCCGGGCGGCTGCCCACGTCCACGCTGATCACCCATCTGTTCGAGCTGGACCAGATGGAGGAGGCGTACGACGTCTTCGCCCACGCCGCCGACACCGGCGCGATCAAGATCGCGCTCGGCGAGGCCGCCCGTCCGCTGGTGGCCCGGGGGACGTGAGCGGGGAGGCGATGCGCATGGGAGCACCCATCGCCGTCGGGATCGACGGTTTCGCCGAGAGCCCGCCGGCCGCGCACTGGGCGGCGCGCGAGGCGGTGCTGCGCGATCTGCGGCTGCGTCTGATCCACGTCTGGAACCCGCCGTCGCCCCCGGCCCCGGCCCTCCCCCACGAGGACGACCAGAGCTACTGGTCGCGGCGGCTGCTGACCGACCTGGTGGGCGAGTTGCGCGACACCCACCCGGGGCTGCGGGTCTCGGCCGAGCTGGTGCCGCGCGAGACCGTGCCCGCCCTGCTGGACGCGGCCCGGGACGCCGAGATGCTGGTACTCGGCTCGCGCGGCCGCGGCGCCCCCGGCGGCTTCCTCCTCGGATCGACCGGCCGCCAGGTCCTCGCGCACGGGGTACGCCCGATGATCATGGTGCACGCCGACGACAAGCCGCTGACCGCCGATGTGGCCGTCGGGGTGTCCCTGCGGCGGCCGAACGAGGAGGCGCTGCGGTTCGCCTTCGACGCCGCCGCCCGGCGCGGCGGCGTGCTGCGGGCCGTGCACGCGGGCGCGCACGGGCCGGGGGACGAGGCGGCGGCGGGGGACGAGGCGGCGGAGGAGGGTGCGCTGGACGCGGCGCTGCGCCCCTGGCGGGAGCGATACCCCGGGGTACCGGTGGCGGAGGCGTTCACCGCGGAGCGCCCGGCGCTCGGCGTGGTGCACACCGCGCCGGGCTCGGGGCTGCTCGTGCTGGGCCGCGACGAGACGGAGCCGGGCCCCGTCCCCCACCTGGGCCCGGTGATCCACGCGGCGGTGCACCACGCGCCGTGCCCGGTGGCGGTCGTCCCGCGCGGCTGATGTCCGGAAAGAGACGAGTGATGCCCGGAGGGAAGCGGGCGATGTCCGGAGGGAGGCGGGAGTGACGTGTCGGAGGCGATGACCACCGACCTCTACGAGGTGACGATGGCCCTGTCGTATCTGCGCGAGGGCATGACCGCCCCGGCCACCTTCGACCTCTACGTCCGCGATCTGCCGCCCGAGCGGGGCTTCCTGGTCGCCGCGGGCCTGGAGCCGGCGCTGGACTTCCTGTCCGGCTTCCGCGTGGCGCCCGAGGACGTGGCGGCGTACGCCGCGGCGATGGGCCGTCCGTACGAGGACCTCGAACCGCTGCTGGGGCTCGGCTTCGACGGCGAGGTGCGGGCGGTGCCCGAGGGACGGATCGTCCTCGCCGGGGAGCCGCTGCTGGAGCTGACCGCGCCGCTGCCGCAGGCCCAGCTGGTCGAGACGTATCTGCTGGGGCAGCTGAGCCACCAGACCACCATCGCCTCCAAGGCGGCCCGGTGTGTCGTGGCCGCGGAGGGGCGCCCGGTGGTGGACTTCTCGCTGCGCCGCACCCACGGCCCCTGGTCCGGGCTGCAGTCGGCGCGGCTGGCCACGATGACCGGGTTCACGGCGACCAGCAATGTGGCGGCGGCCGCGGCCTACGGGATCGAGGCCACCGGGACGATGGCGCACGCGTACATCGAGGCGTTCCAGGACGAGGAGACCGCGTTCCGCGCGTTCGCCCGTGCCCACCCCGGCCCGGTCACCCTCCTGGTGGACACCTATGACACGGCGACCGGCGTGGCCACCGCGGCGCGGGTGCTGCGCGAGCTGGAATCCGGGCCCCTCGGCGCGATCCGGCTGGACAGCGGCGACCTGGGAGATGAGGCGGTGCGGGCGCGGGAGATCCTCGACGCGGCGGGGCTGCCGGAGGTGCGGATCGTGGCGAGCGGCGGGCTCGACGAGTACGCCATCGAGGACCTGATCCACTCGGGCGCGCCGATCGATGTCTACGCCGTGGGTACCCGGATGGGCGTGTCGGCCGACGCCGCCTCCCTGGACACCGCGTACAAGCTGGTCGCCTACGACGGGCGGCCGGTGATGAAACTGTCCTCGGCCAAGGCCACGGCCCCGGGCACCAAGCAGGTGTGGCGGCGCCCCGGCTTCGCCGATGTGATCGGCGAGCGCGACGAGCTTCCGCCCCACGGCGGGGCGCCGCTGCTGGAGACCGTGATGCGGGAGGGCGTACGGACCGGAGCCCCCGACACCCTCGACCGCGCCCGGCGGCGGTTCGACACCGATCTCGCGGGGCTGCCGCCGCACGCCCGGCGGATCCGCCGCCCGGCCCCGCCCAGGCCCTCCACCTCCGCCGGGCTGGCCCGGCTCGCGGGGCGGGTGCGCCGCCGGATCGAGGTCCGGCTGGCGGCCAGTGGCGAGGCGGGCGGAAGACAGGCAGCGTGACGAAGGAGGATGCCGTGCCCCGGAGTGCCCACATCGTGAGCGATGTGATGACCCATACCGTCGTCGCCGTCGGCCGCGAAGCGCCGTTCAAGGAGATCGTCAGAACCCTGGAGCAGTGGAGGGTGAGCGCCCTGCCGGTACTGGAGGGCGAGGGCCGGGTCATCGGCGTGGTCTCCGAGGCGGATCTGCTGCCCAAGGAGGAGTTCCGCGACAGCGACCCCGCGCGGGTGGCGCAGCTGCGCGACCTCCCCGGTGTCGCCAAGGCGGGCGCGGTGACGGCCGATGAGCTGATGACGACCCCCGCCATCACCGTGCACGCGGGCGCCACGCTCGCCGAGGCCGCGCGGATCATGACCCACAAGCGGGTCAAGCGGCTCCCGGTGGTGGACGAGGAGGGCCGCCTGGAGGGCATCGTCAGCCGCGCCGACCTGCTGAAGGTGTTCCTGCGACCGGACGAGGACATCGAGGACGAGGTACGCCGCGAGGTGGTGACCCACCTCTTCCCGGCCCAGGGCGAAACCGTCCGGGTGAGCGTGAACGAGGGCGTGGTCACCCTGACCGGACGGGTCAAGGAGGCCGTCCTCATCCCGGCGGCGGCCCGCCTCATCCGCGCGATCGAGGGCGTGGTCGACTTCGACAACCAGCTCACGGCCGCGCCCCATACGACCCAGCGGCGGTAGGAGCGCTGTCCGGCGGGCCCTACCGGGCCACGCTGCCCCGGGCCCTGGGGCGGCGGGCCCGCTCGATCAGCCATCAGCCATCAGCCGCCGCTGCCGGTGCCAGTGCCGGTCGGTTGTTGAGTGCGGGTTTCGTTTCGCGCCTTCGGCGCCATTGAGCAGCGGGGCAGGGGGCGGGAGCGCGGGCCTCGCCGCCGACCGCCGGGCCGGTGCGGGCAGGGCCAGTGGCGGCTCCCGTGCTCGGTGGCCAGAGCCCCTCCGGGCTGCGGGTCGGCGGGGTCCGGACCCCCTTCCGAAAAATGCTTGATCTGGCGCAACTAGTTCATCAAGCGATGTCCAGGACCCCGCCGGATGCGCCGCGCCGGGGTCCTGGGCGTCCGGGCACGGCAGCCCGGGCGACAGCAGCGGGCACACCCGTCGAAACCCGGCCGGGCGCGGCCACCGCGTCACCGGATGTGGCGGCTCCAGCGGGGGCCGACCTCGGCCCAGGCGCGGCCCCACTCCTGGGCGCGGGCGCGGTCCAGGCGCCAGCGCGCCACACCGCGTCCGGCCAGCGACACCGCGCCCACGCCCGCCGCGGCGGACGTCCCGGCGAGCACCGCGCGGGTGGCGATCTGCTCGGGGGTGGGCGGCCGCTGGACCAGGCGGCCCCGGCCGTCGGTCCAGATCTCGGTGGCGGTGCCCGCCTTGCTCCCCTCGTGGACCCGTGCCGTACCGGTGTGGACGGCGCCGTCCGGGCCGGTCCACCGGACGATCGCGCGCACCTGGCCGGTGGTGGAGCCGTCGGCGGCGGGCTGTGCGACGGGCGCGTCCTCCTTGAGCACCGCGGGCACCCGGTGCCGGTCCGCCCGCTCCTGCCGCAGTGACGCGTCCACGGCGGTGCCCGCGGCCACCCCGGCCGCCGGGCCGCCGACCGCCATCACCAGGCCGGTCACGAGCACGACCCACGCCTCGATCACGTCCGAGCGGCGTCTGAGCGGGTTACGCCGCCATCGCCACAGCCGCCGCCCCCGCACTTGCGTGCCCATGCCGTGACCGTCGCACGCGCGGGGCGGGCGGGACGAGGGCCGGGCAGCCCCCTTGGGGGCCCGTTCGGCCCTGGTACCGCGCTGACCTGCTGCGCCAGGATTCCCACCGGGGGCCGGGCGGACGGCGGACGAACGGTGCGAGAGCCCATGACGGAGACCGAAGCGACACGAGCGACACCGGCGACGCCCATCAGGGTGTTCGTCCTCGACGACCATGAGGTCGTCCGGCGCGGACTGCACGATCTGCTGGACGCCGAACCGGACATCGAGGTGGTCGGCGACGCCGGGACCGTGGACCACGCGATGGCCCGGGGCCCGGCGCTGCGGCCCGACGTGGCCATCCTGGACGTCCGGCTGCCGGACGGGGACGGCATCACGGTCTGCCGTGAGCTGCGCTCCCGGATGCCGGGTCTGGCCTGTCTGATGCTGACCTCGTTCGACGACGACGATGCCCTGCTGGACGCGATCATGGCCGGGGCCTCGGGCTACGTACTCAAGCAGATCAAGGGGTCGGACCTGGTCTCGGCGGTGCGCACCGTGGCCTCCGGCCAGTCGATGCTGGACCCGGCCACCACCGCCCGGCTGATGAGCACCCTGCGGGGCGACACCGCACCGCAGGAGCCCCGGGACGAGGTGCTGGCCGGGCTGTCCCCGCGCGAGCGGGAGATCCTGGTGCTGATCGGGGACGGGCTCACCAACCGGCAGATCGGCAAGCGGCTCTTCCTGTCCGAGAAGACGGTCAAGAACCACATCTCCCGGCTGCTGGCCAAGCTGGGCGTGGAGCGCCGCATCCAGGCGGCGGTGCTGGCGACCCACTCGTCCCCGCGCCCCGACGACGGCCATCCGGGACAACCCTGAATGGCCCGGGACGCCCCGGGGCCGGGGCCGTACGGCCCTGCCCGTACCGCTGACGGCCCGACCACTCTGATGGACGGCCCCAGGCCTCACCACCACTGACGGCCCACCGGCGAGGAGAGGACCCCATGCAGCCCGCAACGCTCGACGCGGCGATCCTGGAGAAGCTCATCTCCGCGGCCGTGGCCGCTCCCTCGATCCACAACACCCAGCCCTGGCGCTACCGGCTGAACCCCAAGACCGTCACCCTGGAGGTCCGGGCCGCCCCCGAGCGGGCGCTGCGGTACGCCGATCCGATGGGCCGGGCGCTGAGCGTCTCCGCCGGGGCCGCCGTGTTCAATCTGCGGGTCGCCGTGGCCCACTTCGGCTGGGACCCGGTGGTCCGGCTGCTGCCGTACCGGTCGCAGCCCGATCTGCTGGCCACGGTGCGCCTGGCCGCGTCGCCCGCCGACCGCGCCGGGGGCCATGACGGCGGACACGACGACCTGTACGACGTCATCTGGCGGCGGCACAGCAGCCGCTCCCCCTACTCCGCGCGCCGACTGCCCGCACGGGTGCTGTGCGAGCTGACGGAGGCGGCGCGCGCGAACGGGGCCACGCTGTGGCTGGCGGACCCCGAGGAGACCGCATGGCTGCTGCGGCTGACCGCAGAGGCGGAGCGGCGCATCTGCGGAGACCCGCGCCGGCTCGCCGAGAGCCGCACCTGGATCCGCGACACCGGACCGTACGGAATCCCCCCGGCCGCCCTCGGCCCACGAGACGCCACCGGGCGGCTGCCGATGCGCGACTACCTCGGCCCGCGGCCGGACGGCCGCTGGGGTCCGGACGGCCACTGGGGTGACGATCGGCCCGCCGCCCCGTTCGAGACCCGTCCGACCATCGCCGTGCTGACCACGGACCAGGACCGGCGCACCGACTGGCTGCGGGCCGGGCAGGCGCTGGAACACGTCCTGCTGCTGGCGACCTCGCACGCGGTCCGGGCGTCCCTGCTGCACCAGGCGCTGGAGTGGTCCGATCTGCGGTGGTCGCTGAGCGACGCCCACCCGGCGCCCGGCCATGTGCAGATGCTGATCCGGCTGGGTTACGGACCGGTGGGCCCGGCCACGCCGCGCAACGGGGTGGCCGAGACGCTGGACCGGAGCCACTGACGCACCACGGGCCCCACTTATCGCCGCGCCACGGCCCGGCGCCGGCCGCCGCGCCACGGGCCAGCCCTTATCGCAGCGCCGACGGGCCAGCGCTGACCGCTGCGGCGCAGGCCGGCCCCCATCTCCGCGCCATGGCCAAGCCCCGACCGCCGCGCCGCAGGCGGGTGCCGGCCACTGCGGCACGTCCCAGCCCCCATCGCAGCGCTACGGCGCCACCGCCCATCGCCGCGCCACCGGGCATCGCCCAACACTCCGGCCCGGCCACCGCCTATCGCTCCGGCAGCGGTACCGCCCACACCAGGCGGGTGCCGCCGCCCGGTGGCTCGCCGAGTTCCAGCTCACCGCCGAGCTTCTCGGCGCGCTCGGCCATGTTCCGCAGTCCGCTGCGACGGCCGCCCTCGGGGATGCCCACCCCGTCGTCCGTGACCGTGAGGGTCAGCCGCCCGGACGCCACGATCAGGGAGATCTCGGCGGCGTCGGCCCCCGCGTGCCGGGCGATGTTCGACAGCGCCTCGGCCAGCACGGCGACCATGTCGTCCGCGACCGAGCGCGGCACATCGGTGTCGACCAGGCCCTCGGTACGCAGCGAGGGGGTGAAGCCGAGCGCGGGCACGGCCTCCTCGATGGTCTTGGCGGTACGGACCCGCAGCCCCTGGACGGCGGGGCCCGCCTCGTGCGAGCGCAACCCGAAGATCGTCGAGCGGATGATCTTGATGGTGTCGTCCAGGTCGTCCACCACCCGCAGCAGCCGTTCGGAGCCCTCCGGGTGCTGGACGAACCGCAGGGTGGACTGCAGCGTCATCCCGGCGGCGAAGAGCCGCTGGATGGCCAGGTCGTGCAGATCGCGGGCGATCCGGTCGCGGTCCTCGAGGAGGGCCAGCTGTTCGGCGTCGCGCCGCCGCTCGGCCAGTTTCATCGCGATCGCCGCCTGGCCCGCGAAGCCCAGCAGGGTGTCGGTCTCGATCTGAGTGAAGACGGGGCTGTCCGCCACCCGGGCCAGCGAGAGCACCCCGCCCACTCCGTCCCTCGTCCGCATCGGCACCGCGACGGCCGGGCCGAGCCCCTCCCAGCGCTGCGGGCCGACCGTGATCCGCGGGTCGTTCTGGACATCGGTGCTGGTGACCGGCTCGGAGGCGGTGAAGGCCGCACCGCCGAAGGTGCCCCGGCGGGGCAGCACCAGACCGCGGTGGGCCTCGGCATCGGTGCCCGCCGCCAGCGCGACCTGAAGCTCGTCGGTGTCGGCCACCGGCAGCATCAGCACACCGAGGTCGGCGGAGAGGATCCGGCGGGCGTGCTCGACGATCAGCTCCAGGACCCTGGTCTCGTCCACTCCGGACAGCAGGCTGTGGGTGACCTCGGCGTTCGCCTCCAGCCAGCGCTGGCGGTGCTGGGCCTCCTCGTACAGCCGGGCGTTCTCGATGGCCACCCCGGCGGCCACGGCGAGGGTGGACAGCACCGTCTCGTCCTGGCCGTCGAACTCCTTACCGCCGCGCTTCTCGGTGAGGTAGAGGTTGCCGAAGACCTCGTCGCGCACCCGGATGGGGACTCCGAGGAAGGAGTGCATCGGCGGGTGGTTCGGCGGAAAGCCGTAGGAGGCCGGATGCTCCGAGAGCTCGGCCAGCCGCAGCGGCTGGGGGTGGCGGATCAGCTCGCCGAGCAGCCCGTGACCGGACGGCAGCCGCCCGATCGCCGCGGCCCGCTCCTTGCCGACGCCCACCGGGAGGAACTCGGCCAGCCCCTGGTCCTCGCCGATGACGCCCAGCGCCCCGTATTCGGCGTCCACCAGCACCACCGCGGCCTCGACGATCCTCCGCAGCACATGCGACAGATCCAGCTCCCGGCCGACCGAGAGCACCGCTTCCAGCAGGCTGTGCACCCGGTCCTGGGTGCCACGCACCCCGTCGATGCGCACCTGCAGCTCTTCCAGCAGCTCGTCCAGCCGCAGCCGGGGCAGGTACTCCGTACTCCTCGCGCTCTCCATACCCACGGTGCCTCCGTCGGCCCCACCGCGCTCGGCACGGCATTCCGCACGGCCCTCACTCCTTTCACGGTAGCCGCGCCAGGCCGACGGTGAGTGCTGCGGGACATCTTGGCGCGAGGGGGTGCGTTGGCTAATGTTCGACCTTGTTCATTCTGGAGCGTTTCCAACCCCACAGAAGGGTGGACCACCAGATGCCCCGACGCCCCCGACGTCGCTTCCCCCTCCCCCGTTTTCCCGCGCTCTCCCGGCTTCCCCGGCTCGCCGCCGTCGCCCTGGCCCTCGCGCTCGCCGTCCCCGCCTCCCCGGCGGCAGCGGCGGACGCCCCCGCTCCCCCCGCGGATGTGTACAAGCTGCTGGAGGACCCCGAGGTCACCGCGGTCGGGCAGGAGCCCGCCCACGCCCGGCTGACTCCGTACGACGACACCGCCGAGGCCCTCGGAGGCGGCACCAAGAGCCGCTGGACCGCCTCGCTCGACGGCACCTGGAAACTCCATATGTCCGACCGCCCCGAGGAGGTGCCGAAGGACTTCTTCACCGAGGGCTACAACACCTCCAAGGGCGGCTGGCGCAGCGTGAGCGTGCCGCACACCTGGCAGACGGACGGCCTGGACCATCCGGTGTTCCGGAACATCCCCACCGAGATGTATCCGGACGACCCGCCGAAGGTCCCGCACGACGTCAATCCGACCGGTGCCTACGTCAAGACCTTCGAGCTGCCGAAGAGCTGGGAGAAGCGGCGGACGTTCCTCCGCTTCGAGGGCGTCACCAGCGGCTATCTGGTGTGGGTGAACGGCTCCTACGCGGGCTATGACCAGGGCGGCTACACCCCCGCCGAGTTCGACATCAGCGATCGGCTGCACCCGGGCCGCAACACCATCGCGGTGCAGGTCCACCGCTGGGGCTCGGGGTCGCATCTGGAGGACTACGACCAGTGGCGGTTCTCGGGCATCTTCCGCTCGGTCGGGCTGTACTCCACCCCGGCCGAATATTTGCGGGACATCACCGTCAAGACCGATCTGGACAGCCGGTACCGCGACGCCCGGCTGGCCGCCGAGGTCGATGTGGCCGCCAAGGGCCCGGAGCGCGCCGCGGACGACCGCAAGGCACTCGGCGACCGAAAGGTCCTCGGCACCCTCTACGACGAGCGCGGACGCAAGGTGACAACGATGTCGGGGACGGTGGGCGGCGGCGGTGGCTCCACCGCCCTCACCGCCGATGTGACCAACCCGGCCAAGTGGACCGATGAGACGCCCCACCTCTACACCCTCGTCGTCCGGCTCACCGGCGCCGACGGCACGGTCACCCACACCACCGCCCAGCCCGTGGGCTTCCGCGAGACCGAGATCAAGGACAGACAGCTCCTCGTCAACGGGAAACGCATCCTCGTCAAGGGCGTCAACCGCTCCGAGACCGACCCCGACACCGGCCGGCACGCCACCCGTGAGCGCACCGCCTCGGACGTCTCGCTGATGAAGCAGCTCAACATCAACTCCGTGCGCACCTCGCACTACCCCTCGGATCCGTATCTCTACGAACTGGCCGACGCCCGAGGTCTGTGGATCGACGACGAGGTGGACATCGAGACCCATCACCACGACGCCTGCCCGGACGACTGCCTGGCCGAACGGCCCGAGTGGCAGGCGGCGTTCATGGACCGCCTCACCGCGATGTACGAACGGGACAAGAACCATCCCAGCGTGCTGATGTGGGACACCGGCAACGAGGCCGGACTGGGCAAGGCCCACTACGCGATGGCCGACTTCCTGGACCGCGAGGACCCGGCCCGGCCGGTCTACCACCAGCCCAACAGCCCGGACGGCGACGCCCCGTTCGCCGATGTCTGGGGCCCGCGCTACCCCTCTCCCTCGGGTCTCGAGGAGAAGGCGAAGGCCACCACCAAGCCGATCATCATGGGTGAGTACGCCCACGCCATGGGCAACTCGCTCGGCAACTTCCGGGAGTTCTGGGATGTGGCGCGGAAGTACCCCCAGGTCCAGGGCGGCTACATCTGGGACTGGGCGGAGCAGAACATCACCCAGCCGCTGCTGACCACCCCCGACACCTCCGGCAACGACATCCTGTCGTACGTCTCCGGAAAACCCGGGCTGGTGGCGGGGCAGCAGGGCAAGGCGCTGGAGCTGTCCGGTCTTGACGACTTCGTGGAGGTCTACCGCGATCCGAAGCTGGACGCGGTGTCGGACGCGCTCACCCTGGACGCCCGGGTGAAACCCGCCGACTGGACCGGCTCCTTCACCATGATCGCCAAGGGCGACCACAGCTATGCGCTGAAGATGCGCGACAAGGACACCCTGGAGTTCTTCGTCTACGGCGACGGGGACTGGCACACCGTCGCGGCCGACGTCCCCGACGGCTGGTACGGCTCATGGCATCGCGTCTCGGCCACCTTCGACGGCCGGACGCTCCGGCTGCTCATCGACGGCGAGCAGACCGCGTCGGCCGACTGGACCGGCTCCGTCGGCTACTCCGCGCAGCCGGTGAACATCGGCCGCAACCCGGAGACCGACCAGGAGAACATCCGCACCCGGATGGCACACGGCACCATCGACCAGGTCCGCGTCTACCACAAGGCGCTGAGCCCCGATCAGCTGGCCGCCGACCCCAGTGGGGACGCGGTACTGGCACTCGACTTCGACCGGCTCGACCGTAAGGGGGACTTCCTGTCCTACGGCGCCGGGACCGGCGGGGTCGACGGGGTGGTCTCCTCCGACCGCACCGTCCAGCCCGAGGCACGCACCATGGCGGCCGTCCACGCCCCGATCCGGATCTCGGGCGAGGAGGCCCGCGCCGGGCGGGTCGAGGTGCGCAACGAGCGGTCCTTCACCGGCACCGGCGACCTCCGGCTGCGCTGGCGCCTTACCGAGGGCGCCCGCACCCTGGCCCAGGGCAGCCGCGGCCTCGACCTCGCCCCCGGTGAGCGGAGCACCCTCCAGCTGCCCAAGCCGCCCGCCAACCCCCAGGACGCCGACCGGCAGCTGACCGTGGAGGCGGTGCAGGCGGCGGACACGGCCTGGGCGAAGGCCGGACACCGGGTGGCGGTCGAGCAGTTCGACATCGGCGGCCGCCAACTCGCGGGCACGACACCGGCGCGGGCACCGGGGAAGGTGAAGGCCACCACCTCCGGCGACCGCCTTACGGTCACCGGCGACGGCTTCTCGTACGGCTTCGACCGGGCCGGTGGCGAACTGGTCTCCATGAAGTCCGGAGGCCGGGAACTGCTCGGCTCCGGCCCCGAACTGGACGCCTGGCGCGCCCCGGTCAGCAATGAGATCGGCTCCGAGGAGGGGCCCTGGCGCGAGGCGGGCCTGGACCGGCTGCGCACGAAGCCGGGCAAGGTCACGGTGGACGAGCGGAACGGCGAGGTCGTCGTCACCGTGCCCTCCTCCGCCGCCGCGTCCGGCGTGAAGGACTCCTCGTTCGCCCAGACCCTGCGGTACACCGTCAGCGGTACCGGGGAGCTGCGCCTCGACCACCGCGTGGAGGCCCGGGGCGCGGCGCGCAAGGTGCCCTATCTGCCGCGTATCGGGCTCTCGCTGCGCATACCCGACCGCTACGACCGGTTCAGCTGGTACGGGCGCGGGCCCCAGGAGAACTACAACGACCGTAAGGACGGCGCCCCCGTGGGGGTGTACTCCACGGACGTGGCCGAGCAGTTCGCCGGATACACCAAGCCGCAGGACTACGGGAACCACGAGGACGTCCGCTGGGCCTCGCTCTCCGACGGCAGCGGCGGGCTCCTGGTGTCCGGGGACTTCTCGGCCGGGGTGACCCCCTACACCGGGATCGACCGCGCCGCCTACCCGTTCGCCCTCCGCAAGGACCCGGGAGGCAACACCCTGCACCTGGACCACGCGGTGAGCGGGGTGAGCGAGACGTTCCACACCGTGCTGCCCGAGTACCAAGTGCGGCCCGCCAAGGAGTACGCCTACACCCTGCGGCTGCGCCCGCTGACCGGTGCCGAGGCCCGCACCGGCACCCCGCACGGCCCGGTGGTCTGCGCCCCCGAGGCGAAGCTCACCGCCGCCGACACCACGGTGCCGGCGGGCGGCTCCACCCCGGCCGAGCTGACCGTCACCAATCCCTGCGACACCCCGCTGCGCGATGTCACGGCCTCCTTCGGCCTGGCCGAGGGGTGGACCGCCGAGCCCGGCACCTTCGACCTCGGCGACCTCGCGGCGGGCCGGACCGCCACCGTACGGACCACGATCGCCCGTGGTGAGGGCAGCCCGGACGGTCTGCGGCCCGCCGTGGCCGATGTCCGCGCGACCTCGGACGGTGGCGCGCGGGTGAGCGGCTCGGCGTCGGCCGAGCTCGACGGCACGCCTCCCCCGCCGCGCGGTGCGGCGGCGGTGTCCACGCTCGACTTCATCACCGCGGACAACGGCTGGGGCCCGGTCGAGCGCGACCGCAGCAACGGTGAGGCCGCCCCCGGCGACGGCAAGACCCTCACCATCGACGGCACGACCTACGAGCGGGGCCTCGGCACCCACGCCGACTCCACGGTCGAGGTCTTCCTGGGCGGCAACTGCTCGACGTTCACCGCGAAGACGGGCCTGGACGACGAGGTGGGGGCCGACGGCAGCGTCGTCTTCGAGGTCTACGCCGACGGCGAGCGGGTCTACCGGGGTGAGACGGTGCGCGGCCCGGACGCGGCCGTACCGGTGGAGGCGCGGGTCGAGGGCGCGCAGCGGCTCCGGCTGCGGGTCACCGACGGCGGCGACGGCAACGCGCATGACCACGCCGACTGGGGAGCGGCCACGGTGCACTGCGGAACGGAGTGACATGACAGCTGGGGGCGCGGGTCCCGGTCATTCGCTGCCGGGGCCCGCGCCCTCCGCACTCCCGAGCAGCTCCTCCAGCCGGTCCAGGAACACCCGCTGCTTCGTCACCATCTTCCGGCGGGCCTCGTCCAGGCCGAACCAGGCGACCCGGTCGATCTCGGGGAACTCCCGCATCCGGCCGGAGCCCTTCGGCCACTCCATGGCGAACGTGCCGGGAGTGATGCCCGCCGGATCCAGTTCGCCCCGCAGCGCCCAGGCGATGACCAGTTTGCCCCCGGTCTGGGTCACGGAGCCGAGCGGAATCGGCTCACCGCCGGGCGGGGCCACGCCGAGCTCCTCCTGGAACTCCCGGCGCGCGGCGGCCTCCGGGGTCTCGTCCTCTTCGTACTCCCCCTTGGGCACCGTCCAGGCGCCCTCGTCCTTGGTGGCCCAGAACGGGCCTCCCATATGGGCGAGCAGAACCTCAACGGCCGGGCCCGCGCCCCGGTACAGCAGGAGTCCCGCGCTGCGCTTACGAGTCACGGTGCCCAGTGTGCGCCCACGCGGCCGGGGCGGGGTGCCGGGCTCACCGTTCAGCCCTTACGGGCGTAGCCGAGGTATCAGCCCTTACGGGCGTAGCCGAGGTAGGTGACCAGCGGCCGGGCGTCCGGGGCGAGGACGAAGTCGACGATCGGCGGGATCTCCTCATCGGTGATCCGCCCCCGGCGGCGCGCCATGGTGGCCTTGACCAGGCTGCGCGGATCCTTGGGCTTGAAGTCGCAGATGTCCTCGTTGCGCAGCCCCTGCCGCTCCAGGGCGGCGGTCAGCTCGTCGGGGGTGCGCAGCCGGGCCGCCGTGTAGCGGCCGGCGGGCATGATCCGGGTCATCGGGACGCGCTGGAAGGCGCCGAGGTAGATCAGCCGGGAGAGCAGGGTGCGGTTGACGGTGTCGTAGATCAGTACCCCGCCGGGCCGCAGCACCCGGGCGGCCTCCGCCAGCACCCGGTCCAGATCCGGGGTGATCTCGAAGGTGTCCGCGTAGTAGGCGAGGTCGAACGCGCCGTCGGCGAGGCCGAGTCGCTCGGCGGGCGCGGTGCGGTAGTCGATCCCGGGGTGCTCGCGCTCGCCCGCCTCGCGCGCCATCTCGGTCGCGGTGGCGGAGGGGTCGACGGCGACGACATCGAAGCCGAGACCGGCCACCCCGCGGGCCAGCAGCCCGCGGCCGCTTCCCACGACCACGGCGCGGCTACCGGACGCGGACAGGTCCACGCTCTTGAGCGTGGTGCGGACGTACTCCAGACGGCTGTCCTGGAAGGTGACGGCCCTGATCTGACGGCCGTCGACGGCCTCGGGCGACCGTGAGTCCAGTTCGATGTGCGGGGCGGCGGCCATCGTCTTCTCCCTCACGGATGCGCGGATTCGCGGATTCACCGGTGCCTGGGGCGGCCCGGACGGGCTCGCTCGCCGGGTTCCCCGGGGAAACCTAACACTCTTAAGTTCCCTCAGGGAACTCGGGTAGGGTCGGGTCATGACCCGTACTCCGCTCGCCGATGTGGCCTGTTCGATCGCCCGCGCCACCGATCTGTTCGGCGACGCCTGGACGGCGCTGATCATGCGGGATGTGCTCACCGGGGTCACCCGCTTCGACGATCTCGCCCATGACCTGGGCATATCGCGTAAGGTCCTGGCCGCCCGGCTCTCCCGGCTGGTCGAGGAGGGGGTGCTGGTCCGGGAGCGATACCAGGACCGGCCGCCGCGTGAGCACTATCGCGCCACTCGCAAGGGCGAGGAGCTCTATCCGGTGCTGCTCGCGCTGATGGAGTGGGGCGACCGCTGGTACGCGGGCCCCACCGGACCCCCGGCCCGGATCCGCCATCTCGACTGCGGGCGGGACACCGCACCGGTGTCCGCGTGCGCCCACTGCGGGGAGCCCCTGACGGTCGGCAACACCACCCAGCTCCCGGGCCCTGGCGGGCGCACCGGCCCCGGCACCCGAGTGCTGGGCCCGCTGCTCGCCGCGCGGGCCGACAGGCGGGAGGACAGGCCGGAGGACAGGCGGGAGGCCACCCCGGAGGCCGGGCGCCCGGCGGCGGTTTGAGCGAATGGCACGGGGCACTCGGCACAGCAGCCGGGCACCCGACCACGAGGAGCGCCGACCATGCGCTACGAAGAAATGACGGGCCTGGTCCAGGCCCGGGCCCAGCTCCCCGACCGGCAGTCCGCCGAGCGGGCGGTACGAGCGACGCTCGAAACGCTCGCCGAGCGCATCCCGGACGGACTGGCGGACCATATGGCGGCCCAACTGCCGCAGGAGGCGGCGGAGCCGCTGCGGCGCGTCGCCGCCTCCCATGAGGGCTCACCCGAGGAGCGGGCGTACCGGCGCGACCACGGCGAGCGGTTCGACCTCACCGGTTTCGCGGGCCGGATCGCCTGGCGCACCGAGCACACCGAGGAGGAGGCACTGCGCGAGGCGGCCGCCTTCTTCGAGGTACTGGACTCGGCCATGGACCCGGAGCTGATGGAGAAGCTGTACGGCGTGCTGCCGAACGACATCCGGGAACTGCTGCCGGAGGCCCGGGCCGAGTAGAACGCGCCGACCGAGCCGGAGTCGCGGCCCGAGTAGGGCTCACGGCCCGCCCACGGGGAGCCCGGCGGACCAGGCGGCGGGCCGTATATCGGCAGTTTCCCCTCCCCGCCCCTTCCCGATACCAGGGGCTCCGCCCCTGGACCCCGGAGCCCGGGGCAGAGCCCCACCACGCGGCGAAGCCGCATGGTGA
>NZ_JBHYVB010000086.1:35947-44671 GCF_042750115.1 Streptomyces sp. NPDC059455 | reverse complement strand
CGAGCGGCGTCCCCCTGGTCGCGCAGGTGCAGCGCCGGGATCCCCATGGGGAATTTTCTGGCGTCGCTACTGGGGAATATCGCCGTCGTTCACACCACTTCCACTTCACCCCCGTCGGCTCCTCGTGGCTGAACCAGATCGAGACCTGGTTCGGGATCATCACCCGACAGTCCATCCGCAGCGGCACGTTCTCCAGCGTCAATATCCTGGTCAAACAGATCCGCGACTACATCAACTCCTGGAACGAGAACGCGACGCCCTTCACCTGGACCGCCACCGCCGACGAGATCCTCGCCAAGGTCCGACTCGTCCAGACCAGCGTGAAGAAACTCGTCAATAACAACTCGAAGTAACACAATCAGGATCACGAGACACTAGGTCGTAGAAGATCACTCCATCGATGACCCCACTGGCCAGATCGGCCAGAAGTTCGCGGAACTTGGGGCGGATGACCACCCTCCCCAGCGCAGTCGGCGGCGGGTGTCCTAGACGTCTTCAGGTAGGCGGCGGGGCGCTTCGGGGTGTACGCGGAGGGTTGGTCGTACAGGTTGAGGGTGACGTCGCCTCGATGGGCCTGGGGTGGGATCTGGAAGTTGTCCCAGCGGGATACGGCGGACATGGTGGTGCTCAGTTCCGGATGCTCGTGTCTTCCGACGCCGGGCACCTTCCGTGGAACTCAGGGGCTGGGTGATGCTGCGATCCGCCGTTGGGATGCGCCGCCGGGCCAGCGGCTACTGGGGCGCATGCGTATCGACTTCGATCCCGAGGCCATGGGCCCCACCCCCTTCTACAAGCTGCTGACCTCGGTCATCGTGCCTCGGCCGATCGCCTGGGTGTCGACCGTCGGCCAGGACGGTGCTGCGAACCTCGCCCCTGCGAAGTTCTGCGTCAGTGTGGATATGGAGCTTTTCACGATGAGGTCCCCTGGATACACCAGTGGTGTTCACTCATTGGTGTGAAATTTGCGCCGCAAATTGCAGTTTTGCGAGTGATCGTGTAGAGGGTGGAACGGTGCTACGGCCGAGCATCAGCGAGTATCAGTCAAGATGGCTACGACGCTAGGGCTAGTTCGCACAAGCAGGTGAACCTTTTCTCGATGCTCTGGTTCGTCAACTGGAGCCGGAGGCTCGCGCAGTGCTCTAGGCTGGTCCTCTCGTATAACTGGGGGGCATAGGTGGAACCTGCAGCTATTGGTGCTCGCTTAGCCTCGAGCGTGGTATTCCCGCTGGTCAGGAGATTGTTCGTATCGGAGAGTGCTGGGGCGGGGCTTGTTGACAAGCCCGTGCGTGTCTCAGGACTGGTGTCGTTCAAAGGCGAGAAGCGCACTCTGTCCGACCGCGAGTTACAGAAGATCGCTGACGAGTTGGTGCGGCGCGCTGTGCAGTCCACCGGGGTCGAGGGGCGGATCCCTTCCTATGAACTACGCGCGGTGGCACACGCGGTAGCTGACTCATTACGCGCCATTGGTGATCTGGA
Organism: Streptomyces sp. NPDC059455; assembly: GCF_042750115.1. NCBI lineage: Bacteria > Bacillati > Actinomycetota > Actinomycetes > Kitasatosporales > Streptomycetaceae > Streptomyces > Streptomyces sp. NPDC059455. The sequence goes on along the minus strand of NZ_JBHYVB010000086.1, from coordinate 43,195 downwards.
CATGGACGATGTGCAAGCGGTAAGCCTTGGACATTTAGCTTTGTCTCAACGTCTTAGATCCCAAAGTCCGACTGCAACTCTCGGGCTGTCAAGCGACGCGATCACGCTGCATGCAAGTGTCATGGACACGGCTTGCCTCCACGTACTGCACTTCTTCACGCAGCGGTCTGAATTCGTGCCAAGAACTCTGGTTGAACAGAGTCGTCGGCTCGATGACCTGCGAGCGAAGGTCGATGCATTACTCTTTCGGGCTCCCTCGCCGGCGGATAGCCCCTTTGAAGATCGTTATGCGGCATACATCATGTCGAAGTACGGCAAGTTGACTATTTTCGGGCTTGATCTTCCCGGGATGTCTGCTGTTTGGCCTCTGGATGCTGCTTACTTGAGCTTGGATGCTGCATCCAGAGGAGCAAGCGATGTTCCTTTGCTGCTTCCTGCCGATCATGTATTAGAGGGGCGTAACCGAGTACTCCTCAGGGGCGTTGCCGGATCTGGGAAAACAACCCTTGTACAGTGGCTCGCGGTCACTGCGACCCAAGAAGAGCCTGACGAGCACCTGCTCTATGTATGGGGACTTGTGCCGTTCGTGCTTCCGCTACGGGCACTTACCCGAGATGGAGCATCATTCCCCACCCCGGATCAGTTCCTTGCAGCAGTCGGCTGCCCTCTGGCAACCCTTCAGCCAACGGGATGGTTTGACCGAGTTTTGTCCTCGGGTCGTGGATTGATCCTCATCGACGGCATGGATGAAGTGCCAGAAAATGAGCGAGAGGGTGCACGGCGATGGCTGCAAGATCTTCTAGCCGCTTACCCTAAAAACCGTTGGCTAATTACTTCGCGGCCTTCTGCGGTTCGGGAAGAGTGGTTGGCCGACGAGGGGTTCATCGAACTGGATATGGCTCCAATGAGCCGAGACAACGTGGCGTCCTTCATCAAGCGATGGCATAAGGCAGCCGGTATTGGCGATCAGTATGCCCCGGAACTGATTGGAGAGGTGCAAGCTAAGCAGGCCCTTGGGCGACTCGCGGCCAACCCCCTTATGTGTGCACTCATTTGTGCTCTACACCAGGATCGGCGCGGCTATCTACCTGATGGTCGAAAGGAACTCTACGATGCGGCGCTTTCCATGCTTCTTTCGCGTCGTGACCGTGAGCGCGGTATCTACAAACCCGGGATGATCCGCATCGGCGAAGCTCATCATATTCAGCTCATTCAGAAGCTTGCTTATTGGATGATTAGAAATGGCCGAGTGGAGATGGGTCGAAGTGATGCTGTGGACTTGCTGGCACAGTCGCTTCCTGCGATTCCACAGGTGGCTGAGCAAGGATCGCCTGAGGAAATCTATCGGCACTTGTTGGTTCGAAGCGGGCTGTTGCGTGAGCCGAGTGTCGGATCAATGGATTTTATTCACCGCACTTTTCAGGACTACTTGGGGGCGAAGGCCGCCGTTGAGGGTCTTGACTTCGATTTCCTCATCTCAAATGCTCACTTCGATCAGTGGGAGGATGTGATCAGGATGGCCGTTGCCCACGCCCGGCCGGCCGAGCGAGTTCGACTTCTCAATGGCCTGTTGGAGCGAGGTGACTCATCGATGGACGACCGTCATCGATTGCACTTGCTGGCGGCTGCCTGTCTGGAACATGCTACCGAATTGGATCCATCTGTCAGGGATGCAGTGCAAAAGCGTGCTGCTGCTTTGATTCCTCCCCGCTCGGCAGAGCAAGCGCGAGCATTGGCAGACGTAGGGCCTGTTGCTCTGGAATTACTGCCTGGTCCACAAAATCTGCCAAATAAGAAAAAATCCGCCGAGGATAAAAAGGCGTCGAACGAAGACTACTTTACGGTTATGGCAGCCGCACGTATTGCGACCGATGCGGCGATTCCAGTTCTGGTTCGTTATAGAAGCCACAAGGATCTGCGTGTGCGGGCCGAGCTGGTTCGAGTGTGGGGGAGGTTCGACACCGCCCACTTTGGAGAAGAAGTGGTGGCATATCTTGACGAGTCGAATCTGTACTTTCCGGTCTCGAATGAGCGAGAGCTTCGTGAATTGCAGAGATATGGAGGTAGGGCTCGGATTAAGATCATCGGAGATATTTCTCAAGAAGATCTCATGGGTGTAATCTCTCCTGCCAGATTGACCCATTTATGGGCGGCTGTAGACGTCGGGTGGACTTGGGAATGGCTTTCTATGTTTCCCAATCTTGAGGTGCTAACGCTGGAAACCTCTCTGGTGAGCGTTGACGTGACATCGCTAGCAGATGTGCGATTGCGTGAGGTTCGAGTGCCGACGGGAGTAACAATCCTCGGGTCCGAGAACCTGTCTCCGGCCATTAAGGTCGTCTCGGAGGACCTAATTGGGTAGAGTTACTTCTGACTGCGCATTATTGGGGTCCCCGATCTGCCGTGAACGCGTTTTCCAGCATGACGGCCATGTGCTGGTTCGCGGTGAAGGAACGCCACAGCGTCACACGTGGTCTGGGCCGCACGTCGGCTCCCCCCAAGGGCTCGCACTCAGGTCCGCCTCCGCGATCAACCGCTCAGCAGCCAGGTACCGGGTGAACTCAAGTGGCTGATGAAAGTGGGCCCGCAGATGGAAGACGCAACCTCCTGAGACTTCAGGTTCAGTCGTAACCCCCGTCGCATCTGATGGTGTTCACGTGCGCCAGGGGGAAATGTAGCGTCACGATCGTGAAATCGCTGGCTGGCAGAGGAGCCCCGGGCTGGCGAGGCCGCTGACCCCGGTGATCGTCCAAGTCGGGTAAGGCGCTTTGACGAGTGCCTGCACCTCGTGCGCCGCGACCGGGGCACCGAGGTGGCCAACCAGATCGCCCGCGGTCTGGTGGCTGCCCCGCACTGGGACGGTGGGCAGGCCCAGTACGTGCCGGCTCCCGTCGCGGCGGCCGGTGAGGCGTCGCTGTCCGGTACCCGGGGATGGGCCCTGGACCGGCTCGGCGAGCCGCTCACGCTGCGCGTGCTCGCCCAGCACGCGGGTCTCTCGCAGCGTACTTTCATGCGCCGGTTCACCGAGGAGACGGGCACGACCCCGTTACGGGGGTTGCTCAACGCCCGCCTCAGCTGGGCGCGGGAAGTCCTGGAAACCACGGACCACCCGGTGGAACGGGTGGCGCGAGACTGCGGGCTGGGCACGGCGGCCAACCTGTGGCTGCACTTCCGGCGCGCTCTGCGCACCACCCCCACCGCCTACCGCCGCACCTTAGGGCGCTCGACGTCACCCCGTTCGGCCTGTTCACAAGCAGGGCTGCGCGCGGACTGAAAATGGGCCACCACGACCCTGAAGGCTTGCGGGGGCAGCGTTACTGTCTCGCGGGCGCCCCACCCGGCGGATCACAGGTGTTCTGTCTCCGCGGAGAGCGGGTCGAGCACTGAGTTGGTGAGGTGCAAAAGTGAGTTGTTAGGCCGGAGCGCGGTCCGGGAGTAGGGAGTCTAGTAGTGCGGCCGTTGTTGCGGGGGACGTGGTGTGGTGGATAGTACGAATTCCCAGGGTCTCGGCTGGCAGCAGGTTCTCGGCGTGATCATCGACGAATACGCATTCCGAGCCTTCGAGCTCCAGGGCTTCCAGCGCGCGCCGGTAGATGAGTGGCGACGGCTTCCGTACGCCCTCCAGCTCGGAAAGGATCACCGCGTCGAAAGAGTCACGCCACATGCCCTTGTCCTCGTACGGGTTATACGGCTCGATCCCGAACGAGTTGCTGAGCATCGCGACCTTGATGCCAGTCGCGCGGGCGCGCTCCGCAGCGGTGACGATCTGCGGCTCGGGGCGGAGGTTGGCCAGGGCACGCCGCATGAGGTCAGTAGGGTCGATGCCGAGGATTCCGCCGATGACGCGATTCCACTCGTCTTGGCTGGCCTCGCCGACTTCAAGGGCTGAGTACACCTGGACACCTTCCGGGTGCTCTACCAGGGCACGGAAGTAGGTCCCTGGTGTCAGGCCCTCAGACCTCTCGAACGCCTGGCCATTGAGTTTCATCGGTGTGGTCAGGACACCGCCGAAGTCGAGGATCAGGCCGCGGTAAGTGGGGTTCAATGTGGTTCCTTCCGGTTGCGTGTGGTGCCGGAAGCGGTCCCCCGGTCGCTTCCACGACGGCCGGGGGACCGTGATGCTCTGCTGCGAGGGCCAGCCCGCTGTCTGGCCGTTGACGGCACACGAACGCAGTTCTGCGTGCTCGGATGCGGCGTGCTGGTCAGCTCAGGTAGATGTGCTTCCATTCGGCGGACGACATGCCCTGTGCCGCTTCGGCGAGCGCGAGCGCTGAGGGTGTCTTCAACTTCGCCCGCGTAGTGTCCACCCATTCCTGGGCGTTGCGGTAGCCCTGCTCCAGGTACTCCATGCCTTGCAGCATGCATTCGAGCTTGTCCGCGTCGTGTGCCACGAGAACCTCCAGCGAATCGCCGTTCTCGTACTCGTGGACCACGCCCTTGATCCCCTCCGCTACTGCTGGGTGCGCCTTCGAGACCTGGTCGGCGGTGACCTTCTCGTTCGTTGCGGCTTCGAGGTAGCGGCGTCCGATCCAGGGGATGTCCCCGACGCGGGTCTCCTGGGTGTCGTGGAACGTGCACAGGAGCGCGACCTTCGCCGGGTCAGCGCCCTCCATCATCGCGAGCACGGCGCCGATGATCGCGGTGCGAAACGAGTGCTCGGCGATGGTCTCGGGGTCCTTGACGCCGGCGATCCACCAACCGCTGCGCTTCCCCCGCTTGAGGGCGCCCATCTCCAGGAGATAGCCAACGGTCCCCTTGTCGGCCTGGTCGTCAGTCATGTAGATCGTCCCCTTCAAGCGGATCACCGACTACTCAGTCTCAGACCGTAATGCACGTTCTCCAACTCACGCCTGGCCTGGCGAGAGATCACATCGCTGTCGAGCAGGCGACCGACGCGGGCGGTCAGATCGCGGTGCAGTGCCAGATCGGCTGAGAGAACGCCTGGCTTTGAGCGGATCAGTGCCCATACCGAGTGGATGTTCAAGTCCACGGCGCGCAGCGACGGATCAAGCCGGTCGGCAAGGGCGCGCAGGAGCGGGAGGGCCTCCCAGGACTGACCGTCGACGTCGCTCATGAACGCGTCGCTCGCACGGGGCACCGGGTCGAGGCCCAGCCAGTGTGCCCAGTAATTGAGATTGGCCATCTCGCCGGGGTCATCTCCCATGCCCCGCTCGATGAATGCCTGAAGCGTCTCGATATCCCCGTAGCGAACCATGGACGTTGCCACCGACCTGGCGTCGGACCAGGCCGGTGTCCACGATGCGTGACGCATTGGCACTGGACGACGTTGCTGCATGTCAGCAGACCAGGAGTGGGCGCCGGCGCTGGTGTCGTACGCACACAGGTAGAGCGCCTGCCGGCGCAGAAGTGAGCCACGTTCCCCGGCCCGATCAGCGATCTCCGCTGTGCGGCGGAGATTGGCGAACAACCTCTCCCGATCAGGTGCTGGCAGCAGTGGCGAGTCAGGCGTGGGACCTCGCCGCCGAGGGGTCGAGGCCGGCGCTTCGGGGAGAGCCGTGGGGTGCTCACCGGTCAGGGCCCAGGTGATCATGTGAGTCGACGCTCGGGTGAAGACCCAGCTGTGAAGGGGGTGCTGGGTGATGTCGTCACCCTCGAGGGTGTCGTCGAGCGAGTACTCGATGACGGCGTCGGCCTCGACTGCGAGATCCAGGAGAGGCAGAAGCGTTGCCTCCGCCCCACGTCCCAGCAGGTATCGCTTCAAGCGCAGGAATTGCGTGGAGGTGACGGCCGCCAGGGAACGACGGCCTGATTCCCAGCCCTGGACAGTCGTCGTGTCGATGCCGAGTCCCTCGGCCAGTCGGGACTGAGTCAGCGGAATGCGCTCACGGATGACCTTCAGCAGATGACCGCAGACGATGCCACCCGCAACGCGGGATCGGGAACCCTGACCGCGAGTCAGTGTTCCGCCCCTGGAGCCCGATCGCTTCTGTGGTGCCATGCCGTGCTCCCGCGTGGTTCGGCGTGTGCAACTCATACTCTGTGTCAGTTTTTTTGCCCGCTTGGTCACAGTAAGTTCATGCATAGTCAGTGACCCAGCGCACACCCGGTCCAGCTTAATCGCGGTGAGCGATCAAGTGGCTACGCAGGTGGTGACCGCGTATGCGCCCAACCAATGGGCGGTGTCAGGGAGTTCGCGAACGCATGGCGTATGCGAACCGAGATCGCCGGCCGAGAGGGCGGCAATGAGCTCCAGAACCCACGCCGATGGCTTCCGACCGCGACCTGTCGGCGAGCAGCTTCCAGGCAGCCGCGTGCGGGGTGGACGGATCACTGGCTCTGGAGTGCGCCTTTTGAGTAAGAGCGATGTGCAGCCCTTGAGGGAGCTGGTGATGACGACTTCTATGTGGCCCCCACGAAGCCGCGACGCCCTGGTGAACACGTATGCAGATGCGGAGCTGCTCGGGTGGCCTCTGTTTGTCGGCACGGAGCCGATGAACGCAGACAGGGTGCAACATGTCTTCGCCCGCAACCCCACAACGGTCTTGCTGGCGGCCTGTACCAAGTTCGACGCGGTGACCGCCTCACGCAAAGTCGTCACGGATGCGCTGGTCCGGCTCGACCGGATAGGTGCGGCTCCGCCATGCCTCTTGTACGGCGAGACGGGCACGTTCCTGGTCGCACGCGGCAGCGGGGTACACGTCCCCGCGCTTGCTGGTGTGCAGGTCATGGCTGGTGCTGATGCACGGATCACTCTGCCGCCGACGCACGGGGCTCGTTGGGACACTCCGCCGTGGCATCTCACCAAACGGGCCCCGGTGGAGCTGCCCAGCGCGGCCGTCCTTCATTCCTGTCTGGAAGAGGGGCTGCGTCTCTACCCGCGCCGCGAGGCAGGGGTCGGACCATGATGCCGGTGGCCCGACATTCAGCGTCCAGGAGATCAACGAGGGGCTTTACCAGCCCGGACCGCGTTAACCCGGAACCTCCTTTGGTGAGGAAAGCCGCCGCCCCTGCTCCAACTGCCAGGAAGGGAGGGGCGGCGGCTACACCGGGCGTCTCTGTGCATGGCTGCACAGCTGTGGACCTGGAAAACCTGACGGGACGGCCCGCCGCTTAGCCGCCCGCCTGTCCGCTCGCTCACCTGCGAGCCGCCCCCATCAGAGTCTGTCGAACAGGTCCCCGGGGGGGGGGGGGGGCGAGCGGCGCACGGCCCAGACTCGGCGAGGAGTCGACTGATGGTGACTGTCCCGCGAGAGCCTCCGCGCGGTTGAGCTGAGTGACTCTCTCTAG